>JANLUJ010001017.1:0-15358 GCA_031363425.1 Pirellula sp. | reverse complement strand
TGAAGCGAGCGAACTTTGGGATGTAGTCACGGAACAACACCGAGTGGTAAGCCTCTCGAAATTCGGCAAGCACCGAAAAAACTACTGCGACGACTTTTTATCAATGGCATCCTAACAACCCGAATAGCCGGTCACACCCGTTTCGAACCAAGGTCAAGTACATTAAGACCAATAGCACATCGTTGTCGGCTGGAGTCGGAAGACCAAAAGTTTGGCTTGCCGTGATGATCAGTTTTCGTTCAACGTGTTTCTGTGATCCTTCGTCGAATATCTTGTCCTCAAAAAAGATCGTGTTACTTGAGTCGCCGTTGATACGCCCAGCCGATGCAAGCGGAAACTCGCAAATATTGAGTTCATCCGTGCCAAGCATTCGGTGCGTTAACCCTTTAGGCAATGAAACTACCTGCTTGTCCTTTGATGCCATTTGTCCTCAAGCAGATCCCTCAAAAATGAGCGACCTTGTTTTGTAGTTCTTTATAAGACATAGCTTTGTTAATTCTTTACCGGTGCGCAAGGCACTTAAATGCTTAGCTAAATCGGTGTCTTTTCTCCCTTCCGTACCGGTAGCAATCTCCCCTCGTCCCCGGTATTTGACTCCCCTGGCTCCCGGCACATCTCTTCCTTCGTTCCCGGTATTTTGCGTTGGATGCTCCCTTCAACCTCGGTATACTTCCCGTCGTTCTGGCATCGCCCGAGTTTCGGCAACGGAAAACTCCCTTCAGCCCCGGTACCCATAAGTACGTCAATCGCAATCACTGTGAATGGAAGTCGGTACCTATCGGTCCGCTCGATCGTTTCAAGGGACGCTACATTCCCAATTGCAATCTGGCAATTCAAAAAGTCGGCAAGTAAGCCGGTTTGCAGGGCTGCTTGCAAGCAATGTTGCAAGCTTGCCTCCAAGCTTCGAAGAAAGGCATGTGTGTTGCTGTTAAACCGGCAAGCATGATTGATGAAAAGCGGGATTACCCGCAGGCATGCCTAGAGGGATGCATGTTGGCAATCAAGCACGCTTGAAAACATTCTGTATTGGCAGCCAGCAAGCTGCGTGATACCGATCGAGGCATGTTAATTGTTTTAGCAAACACGAAGGGCGGAGTCGGCAAATCGACTCTCGCGGTGCACTTGGCGGTTTGGCTTCACGACCATGGTTATAAAACCGCGTTGTTGGATGCTGACCGTCAAAAGTCATCCAGTGTTTGGGTCGCGGAAGCCGAAGCCGGTATCACGGTCGCAGTCTCGGATACTCCTGATGGATGCCTCTCAGAGGTTCGAGGATTAACCACAACGCACGATATCATCGTGGGCGATGGTCCAGGCGGTCTTGATGACTTAAGTCGCACCATGCTCCTTCTAGCCGATCTCGCACTTTTGCCAATTTCGCCGTCGGTACTCGACCTTCGAAGTGTCCAACAGGCGACGGCGATACTTCGATATGCCCAAGGCATCAACCGTGGTAAACCGGACGGTCGGCTCATTCTCAACAAGATGCGAACTCGCGACACGATCAGCAGAGAACTCCGAAACGCGGCTCCAACGCTCGGAGTCCAGTGTGCCAATCATGTCGTACGAGATCTTCAAGCGTATCGAGATGCTGCACAGCAGGGGACAGTCGTCACACGCTTGGGTCGAAAGGCTGCACAAGCATCCAGCGATATCTCCGCACTTTTTCACGAGTTAACTGATTCGCTAATAATCCCAAAACCCATTTCTGCTAACCAATAGGAGCTTAACATCGATGAATACGAAGCGACGATCACTGGGTGCAGCATTGGAAATGTCAGACGATAAGATGGCTTTCATCAAGGGAGGTGTACCGCCGATTGTCGATGCGGTTGAGACTCCAGCCCCGAAAGAATCTTTGGTTGAACTTACGGAGTCGCATGAGCTGAACGCAGCACCTTCATCTGCTCGGTCCGTACCGATGCCAGTGCTGGACGAGGAATCGGACGTCGAAGCCAAGGCACCATCAGGACAACCACAAAGAAGAAGTCGGGTAAGAAACTCAAGACGCGAGCATTCAAACGCGGAGGAGGGAATGGCTGGAATGGTTAACCTCTTGGTACCATTGACCACCCGGCTAACTCCAGTTGTCGCTACCGCATTGAAGAGAGCCGGGCTGGAACAGAAGCTCTATGGTCGAAAGCCGTCAACGGTCCAAGAGATCGCAGAGGAGGCCATTAAGAGTTGGCTCGAATCAGAGGGTTACCTCTGAGATAGCTCGGCCCAATCAAAGGATGAACTCGCGATTCCATTACCCGCAATCGTTGAAATACCATGCCCACTTTTTGCGTTGATAACAACGTTTGAAATCGACTTCCCTTGGCTACAACGCTTATAGCACTGTCCCGGAAGAGCACGGCTTTGGGGTAGCCACCCTGTCTTTGATGCTTCAAAAGATGACGCACAAAAAGCCAAACTTCGGAAGACGAGAATCGGCGAGTGAGGATGGAAGGACCTTCAATGTATGTAAAAAAGGTCTGCGAGCGATGGCAGCGTAAAGTGGAAACAGAGCCTCCTGAGCGCATGCACGATCATCGATCGAGAGATTCTATCGCTTCGTCGAGCCGGTCACATTCAACTGCAAATTGCGGCCTGAGTGATTTCGCCAGCATAAGAAGATAACGTTTAACCGAATAGAAACTGCTGATAACTAACTCAGCATCTTGCAAGAGCTTTTGTTCTTGCAAGCCATCCATATTGTTGAGAACCAGCGACGTAGATGGCCCTCCGTGAACGAACCCTGACAATTCACTGTAGTTTGGAATGATCTTGAGTAGGTACGCATCCGCCGTAGGACCGAGGTCATCGCGGATCATCTTGATAAGTGTTTTGTATTTGAAAGGTGCCTCAATTTTATCCTTCTCCGCTCTCGTTAGAGAGTTTCCTTTTGGGAACAATGGCGACATGGGTGAACCAGACATGGCGTTTTCTTCGATACCCGCATCCTCTAGAGCTTTCAAATACGCTTTCGCTTCAGCTTCGGCTAACCGCAGATAACCTTCGGCAAGTTCGTTCCTCTGATTTGATCCCTCAAGAAATACCGCCGTCGCCTTTAGCAAGTGTTCTAGAAACACCCTTAGCACAACGTTTGCAGCGTAGGCGTTACCAACTTCGGCCAGCGCCAGATGACCATTCTTTAACGATTCAAGACATGTGACGAGGTGCGAAATCACCGCTGCTGAAGTTGCAAGCGGATCACCGACAACCGCAACTGGGATGAGCTTTTCGATTCCGGGAGCAATTTTGCCCAACTCGGCGTCTCTCGTTCTAAGTTCAGTGAAGTTCATCGCGTCTCTGGTTCCATCGCTTTTCCAATTGTCTGCCGAATCTCCTTCAAGACACTTCAACGCGAGCGTTGGTTCAACCAGTTAAACGTCCTTTTAACTGCAACGTTCTGACTAAACTACCTACCAGTCCCGCAGATGAAATCGGTCACACAAAAGTGCGTTAACTTGGTCGTCGAACCGAGTACGGCTTTGGAAGTGCAATTGCAACTCCGCCAAGTGCGCCGCCTTCTGCGCCACTCCAAAAAAAATCCCCGGAATTTCCAGGGATTAGTGGACAGTTAGCGGATGGGGAGGGATTCGAACCCACGGTACAGTCACCCGTACTCCGGTTTTCAAGACCGGTGCATTAAACCGCTCTGCCACCCATCCAAATAATTGTCAAAGCTTGTCAGATTCTAGTGCACTGAATCCGTTCAAGTCTACCTGAAAACCAAAGTTTCTCCGCAGTCAAATCCATCGCCAAAAAAGGAATTGATATGATTCGGTTTTCAATTAGTGATCTCGCGGCTCCTGCGATGGATCCAACGAGCATTTCTTTACCCACTCAACGTAAATTTGCTGCGTCCACTAGGTTCTTCGAAAAACTGGATTGAAAGGGGTTACGAAACCGCTCTGAGGGCACTCCTGATTTACATCAATTGCGGTTCAGAAGACCCAGCTTGTCGCAACGTTCGTCTTTGCATTTCATCAGATAGCAAAGGACACGTTCTTTATACGTCCGACGTCCCGGAAAAGAAAAACTCTCGAGATGATAGACAGCCAATCGTTCGGCTTCGTTTGCTTGACCATCTTCTGTTCGTTTTCCAAACTTCAATCTTCAAATTGCGATAGATGAAAAGTCGTTCGCCGTCGGTTGCCAACCGAAAACACTTTGGATCGCTAAGTTCGCTAAGTGGGAATCGTCTAATGACGCGTGGAGCTTCCGGCTCGATGAGTCGATGGACTTTGATACGATCTGTCTCGCTCATTTCAGGTAGAGCTACCCACTTTGGAACATTCAGTGGAGTTCCGGGATGCAATCGTTCGACATCAATTTGGTTAAAGCCGCGGACAGGTTCTCGAACGTCCTTTCCCTTGCTTGTTCCAGAATCAACCCCACTCACTTTTCCGAGAAATTGCAATGGCCATTGATCTGCGTCGGAAAAAGATGTCGGAACAAAATAGGCAATGGTTGCAATGAAGCCAAAGACTATAGAGCCGGAGCCGATGTTCGACGCTATGCGGAACGTACTCATTTTGTCTGTTGCGATTGGGTTAGTGGATACCACGGACCAGCTAGTCGCTGTCCAACCACAAGAAAGTTAGCTTTTCTCAACCTTGAACGACCCAAAAACGAGAGATCTAAACAATAATTTGAGTCAATCCAAAACACCGCTCCATTCAATCCGATTCGGCGGCTTTTTTGATACACTCTCGCCGAAACAATCGTTAATCTCATTCTGTTTTTCTTCACAAAAAGCAGGGATTACAGTCACTATGTGTCCTGTTGCTTCACCTGATATTCGAATGTCGCCAGATGGGTCGAGCAGACCAGAGATTGGAGCTTCGGTTATAGCTTCGTACGGCCCAGGGGGTGACGCTAAGGTTTGTTCGGTTCGATGAGCGCACGGCCCGGGGGGCCATGCTACTTGTTTTTTGTGTTTCGGTTCGTTGGCTTCGTTCATGTCGATCAGGGACAGCACGAACTTGAAAAGGTTCGGGCAAAGGCAATTGCCAACGTTTTCGCGATTCACTTGACGACGAAATTAACCATTCTGCCTGGAACGACGATCGCTTTTACGATTTGCTTGCCATCCAGCCACTCTGCTAGGCGTTCGTGACTGCGGGCCGCCAGTTCCAGTTGTTCTGCATTGCTGTCAGCTGGCACCATGAGTTTGGCTCGCAGTTTTCCATTGACTTGCAAAGGAACTTCGATTTCGCTCAATCGAGTTAGTGCCTCGTCGTAGCGTGGCCAGGGCTGGTATGCCAACGATTGGTTGTGACCGAGAGCTTGCCACAGTTCCTCCGCCATATGCGGAGCGTAAGGCGACAGCAAAAGTACTAGCGATTCCATGCCCTGTTTCGGACGGACTGTCTCTTTGGTGAAAAAGTTAACGAACTCCATCATGCGCGCGATAGCGGTGTTGAAACTAAGGGCCTCGATGTCTCGCGTAACAGCCATGACCGTGCTGTGTATAACTCGGTTTTGTTCGGCACTCGGAACCACGTCTTGGATCGAATCCACCAGCCGGTTGTCTTCAGCGTGCGTGTCGATCATCAAACGCCATACACGATCCAGGAAATTTCGAACTCCGTTGACCCCGGTTGTGCTCCATGGCTTGGTTGCCTCCAAGGGCCCCATAAACATTTCGTACAACCGCAACGAATCGGCCCCATATTCGGAGACAACAGCATCGGGATTGACGACATTGCCTCGAGCTTTGGACATCTTGTGCGCGCGGCTGTCAATGCGAATCGACGGATCGGAGGCCAATACGAAATTGTCACCTACCTTGGTTGCATCGCCGTCAGCCACATTCACCGAATTCAGCAGCTCTTTTGTCCTTGAACAAATGAAGCCTTCGTCACCTTTTTCGATTTGGGTGGTGCTGATCCATTTTCCGACTGCAGTTTGGAAACCGGTGTATTCTACTTCCCCAAGAATCATTCCTTGATTGACCAGTTTGTGAAAAGGTTCCGGATGCGAAACGTAACCGCGGTCGTAAAGAACTTTGTGCCAGAACCTCGCATACAACAAATGCAGTACAGCATGTTCTGCTCCGCCGATATACAAGTCGACGGGCATCCAAGCTTTCTCCTTGACGCGATCCACGATCGTGGATGCATTCTTTGGATCGATGAATCGCAAGTAATACCAACACGAGCCTGCCCATTGCGGCATCGTGTTCGTTTCTCTGCGGTACCGTTTTCCATCGATGTTCACATAGAGCCAGCTGTCGTCGGCCTTGGCGAGCGGCGGTTCGGGCCTACCGTGCGGTTTGTAGTCCTCCAATTGTGGCAAATCGACCGGCAGATCTTTTGCTTCCAATGCTCGAATGATGCCGGTGGGTTTGCCGTCTGCACCCAATTCGTGCAAGATTGGAAACGGCTCTCCCCAAAATCGCTGCCGACTAAATAACCAATCTCGCAATTTGTAGTTGATCGCTTGCCTTGCGACTCCGTTTGCCGTGAGTTCAGCAATGATTTTGTCCTTGGCATCTTGAGTGCCAAGACCGTTCAATGATCCGCTTTGGATGGCAACGCCAATACCGGTGAAACACAGGTCGCCGTTGAGAATCTTTTCGCGGTCAGGGTCGTTGGCTGGTGGTCCGACAACGCATTGGACTGAGAGTTCGAACGTCTTGGCAAATTCAAAGTCGCGTTCGTCGTGGGCCGGCACTGCCATAATTGCACCCGTACCGTATCCGATTAAAACGTAATCGGCGATCCAAATGGGAATTGGCTTGAACGTTACGGGATTGATTGCGTAGGCACCGGTAAAGACACCTGTCTTTTTCTTGTCACCATCTGTTCGGTCCCGATCACTCTTGAAAGTCGCCGCATCGCAATATTTCTTTACTGCGGCGGCTTGCTCTGAAGTTGTTACCTTCCCAACAACTGGATGCTCCGGAGCGATGACCATGTAGGTGGCTCCATAAAGCGTGTCAGGCCGAGTCGTATAGATGCGGAGCACGTCGCTCGGAATACTCTCTGGAACAAATTGGCCAAAACGGCTTTGCTGCCACTTGGGAAGTTCAGAGACAGGCAGGATTGGGAAGTCGACTTCGGCTCCAGTGCTTCGACCGATCCAATCGGATTGCAGCTTCTTGATTCCTGTCGCCCAATCCAGTCCATCCAGATCGCTGATGAGTCGATCGCCGTATGCAGTAATTCGGAGCATCCATTGCCTAAGGGGCATACGTTGAACAGGATGGTTACCACGTTCGCTCTTGCCGTCGATCACCTCTTCGTTGGCCAAAACGGTTCCTAAGCCAGGGCACCAATTGACCAAGGCTTCGTCTTGGTATGCCAGTCGGTGTTTGTCTCGAAAGAGCGAGACAGAATCCTGTCCCTTCGCCAGGACATCCTCGGGAATCGGAAGTTCGTCGATGGGGCGTCCGCGTTGTTGCTCCAAATCAAACCACGTATCGAACAATAGCAAGAAGATCCACTGAGTCCATCGGAAGTAGTCGCGATCTGTGGTCGCGAGGCATCGTTCCCAGTCATACGAAAAGCCGAGCATCTTCAGTTGTCGAGTGAAGTTGGCAATGTTAGTTTCCGTGCTCACTCGAGGCGGGACATTGTGGAGAATCGCGTACTCCTCGGCGGGCAAGCCAAAGGCATCGTAGCCCATTGGATGGAGAACCGATTTGCCTCGCATACGCCAGTATCGCGATTGAATGTCCGTGGCCGTATATCCCTCTGGGTGCCCAACGTGTAGCCCCGCCCCGCTTGGGTAAGGAGACATGTCTAAGACGTAGACTTTTTCGCCAACGGGCATTTCTGGGGAACGAAATGTATTATTGCTTTCCCAATGCTTTTGCCATTTCGGTTCGATAACGGCTGGGTTGTAACGTGGCATGTGGAGGAGTAAGGAGTAAGGAGTAAGGAGTAAGGAGTTAGGAGTTAGGAGTTAGGAGTTAGGAGTAAGGAGTTAGGAGTTAGGAGTAAGGAGTTAGGAGTAAGGAGTTAGGAGTAAGGAGTTAGGAGTTAGGAGTTAGGAGTTAGGAGTTAGGAATAAAACCAATAGCCATATTTAGTTGCTTATCGCGTCCCGCTTAACGCTTAAAGCTCATAGCTTGTAGCTTACTTAAGCAGAATGGATTGCTCGGTTGTCGACGGCCAAGGCAGCTTCGTGCATGGTTTCTGCGAGCGTCGGATGTGCATGGCAAGATCTCGCGATGTCCTCGCTACTTGCGCCGAATTCGATGGCGATTGCGGCTTCGGCAATAAGGTCGCCAGCGCGAGCACCGATGATATGGACTCCCAAGACCCGATCTGTCTTTGCATCAGCAAGGATTTTTACTCGTCCCTCGATTTCGCCCAGTGTTCTAGCTCGACCATTTGCACTGTATGCGCTAATGCCCTTTTTGAATTGGATGCCCTCTTCCTTAAGTTGCTCCTCTGTTTTCCCAACAGTTGCTATCTCTGGGTGCGTATAAACGATCGCGGGAATGCAATCGTAGTTGAAATGGGAATGGATCCCCGCGATGCGCTCCATGCAGACAATCCCTTCGTGCATGGCTTTGTGGGCGAGCATGGCGCCGCCAATAAGGTCGCCCAAAGCGTAGATACCTGGCGTTGAAGTTTGGTAATTGGCGTCGACGGAAATGAAGCCTCGTTTGTCCATAGCAACGCCTGACGTTTCTAAACCGATCCCGACCGAGTTGGGTACGCGACCGGCCGCAAGCAAAACTCGATCACAGATGATTGGTTCCGTCCCTTTGCAACGAACGACACACTTGCCGTTTTCAACTCGGGCGCTTTCAACCCAGGAGTTGAGTCTAAATTCGATTCCCTGGCGGCTAAAAATTCGGAATGCGAGCTGGCTCAATTCTTGATCCATGCCCGGCAACATCCGATCCATTGCCTCCAGTACGACGACCTTGCTGCCAAGTCGGCTCCAGACGCTGCCCAGTTCTAGACCAATGTAGCCACCTCCGATCACAGTCAGTCGTTCCGGGACCGATGGATACGCTAGGGCAGCCGTGCTGTTGCCAATGAGATCTCCATCTTCCTCGACACCACGCATCGTTGCTGGGCGCGAGCCGGTTGCTAAGATAATGTGCTTGGCTTTGAGAATGACGGATTCGTCACCAATTTGTGCGACGATCGAGTTCGTATCGCGAAGTTGGCCTTTGCCGCGGTAGGGAGTCACTTTGTTCTTTTTGAATAATTGATCAATTCCACCGGTTAGAGTTTGAACTACCTGGTCCTTCCGCTTCATCATCGCTGCAAGGTCAAGCTGGACGTTGCCTACTATAATGCCGTGGTTGGACAAACCGCCCTTTGTGTCATGGTAAAGATGACTAGATTCCAACAATGCTTTGCTAGGGATGCATCCCACGCGAAGGCACGTTCCTCCAAACTTGGGGTTTTCGTCGATGCAAGCAGCGTTCATACCGAGTTGTGCGGCGCGAATGGCGGCAACATAACCGCCTGGACCACCACCCAAAACGACGACATCATGCTCAACGGTATTCATGGACAACTCTATTTTGGGGTGGATTTCGAATATTTTCGGGCAATCGCGAATGTTCGGTTTGCCTTGTTCCCAAAAGCTTAACGGTCTTGCCTCAAATTCCAAGGTCAATGGGTGGTCAAGTACAATCCAGAAGAGATTACACTAGCCTTCGCTATGATTTCTAAACGAATCGACAGACTAGTGGAATTAACCAAATGGCCGGCGGCTTTGTTCGCGGTTTTGACCATACCGCTGAGTTTCTACGCTTGGGGTAAGCTTTTTTATCAAGTTCAAACGTACCCCGGTTACTCCATGATGTTCGCGATTGGGGTTGGGCTTTTTGTTCTCTTGGCTCGGACCACACTTGCCCAGACGGCGTTTGTACGGCGAATGGTCGAATTGGAACGGGATTTGACTCAGTCGATTTTGGCCTTTGCGATGCTTCATCCCGTTGTTGGGTACGGGAAAAATCAGACCAAGGGTTCACGAGTGCGTTGGCTTGGTCGAGGAAATTGGATTATGTTGGCAGCACCTTATTTTGTTCCCACAGCGACGGTCATTCTATGGCTCGTTTCGTTGATCCTGTTTCAGTCGCTGCGGAGTCTCGTACTCGGTTTCGGAATCAGTTATCACTTAACGGCAGTGGCGATCCAGTGTAGAACCGGAACGAGTGAGACCCGTCGGTTGGGCCGCAAATTCTGCTGGATGTTCTTGCCAGCCATCAATTTTTTGGTAGCCGGATTGGTCGCCGCATATTCGCTGAACGGACTTGGCGGCATCGGTGATTTTTCATACGACTGGACAGGACCTCCTCGTATGTTCATTACATGGCTATGGGCTATTGCATTTCCGTCCGACATCGCTGCGCGATAACACAGTTAATATAGGCAAGGTATTCAGAACTATTTGACGCGCCCCCTCCCCTATCACAATCTTGGAATCGCACATCGCCGATTGATGGCAGGCTTGCCAAAAGATAGCATCTTCCGAGAAACCGTCAAAATGAGCCTCATCGTTGAGATCGTGCAGCTTTGGAAACGCAGCGCCGCAGCGGAACGAAAACGAACTGCGCCGGGTTGGTCCGCTCCAATACACCGCGATGTGAGATCCAACGCCGCTTGATTCAGGGCTTGACGGTCGACGACGAATGATCGTGCACGATGAACCACTTGCCATCGATTCGTCTCCATACCAAAGAAAAATTACCTCCGACTGGCATTGACCGTTCGAGGTGCCAATTACCAAGCATGAGCATGACATCCGGGCCTAACTCCTGAGTTTCCAGTTCCGTGAAAGTGAGCCTTCCCATGGTTGCGCGGTCAGGGTAATTCTTCTTGTAGTTCTCAAACGTTGCCTGCCAACCTCGTTTTGTCTTTCCACTTGAACTAAAGGTCAATCGTTCATCATGCCAATAGGGTTCCATGAATTCTGCTATGTCACCTCGGTTCCATGCTGCCGATTGCTTTTCGACGATTTGGTTTAGTTCAGAAGCATCGGTCACTGCGTTCGTAGGAGGCTTTCCTGCAACGACGCCAAAAAAAATACTTACGGCGAAAATGGGCACGGAAATATTGAAAAGTGCTCGTCGGTCGATTCGGTAGATCATCTACGTATTCCTTTGCAGTTGAGATTGGTTCGCCCCCGTCATTGTCACTGAAAAAAAAGAGATCCAGGGTCAAAATAGTTGCGACGGCGCAGGCCGCTAGTTATATTTCCCAGGGTGGTTGATTCACTTTTCACTTTTCAGAATCCTAGAGATGACGATTCCGATCTCATAATATCAGTTGAAGGAGACAAAATGAAGCGAACTGCTTATCTCGCCATCTTTTTGGTGGTCATGGTCCTTATTTTTTCGCCGAGTCGAACTCGGGCAGATCTAATTATCAACTTAGATTTTTCGAACTTCAATTCTGCTGCAGCTCCCGCCAACGGCAGCGCAATCCTAGGTGGCTCGACGAGATCCGCGGCTCAAGATGTAATTCAAACTGCAGCAAACTATTGGACGAATGCATTCGCGAACAGCAACTCCTCTCGTAGTTTTGCCACGGGCGGACGAATCACGCAGACCATCGATGTTGGATGGCAGGCTCAGGGAGGTTCCGTCCTTGCAACCGGTGGAACGTCTTTTTTTGGGAACGGACAATTTGGAAGAGGTTCGCTCAACATAGATAACGATGGCTCCAGTAATTTCTATGTTGATTCGACTCCAACGAACAACTCAGAATGGCTGAAGAATTCCCAACGGAGTTTGGCATTTAATGCAGTTAACATGAATGTCGAACGCGTATTCTATGACGCCTCAGGTGTTGCTCGCACTAACAACGATTTGCTTTCGGTTTCTATCCATGAGATTGGGCATGCCCTTGGTTTTTTGGGAGGCTATCCTGGATTCAGTGGTGATATTACTAGCGGCCCTTTCAATGGCGCACAGATCCCGACCTTAGGGGGCCATACGAATTTTCAATTATTGTCTCCAAATGGTCAGTTTCCATACGACCCAGGTGGAGGCGGATCATTCAATCAGTTTTTGTACAATCCAAACGTGATGGGACCTGGACTTGTGACTGGTGTACGGGCAACGCTGACCGAAGCAGATATTGCAATAATGGCACAGACTCTCGGTTTCGACATGGCTACGGTGAATTTCAACCCAACGGCTGTTCCGGAACCTTCATCCATGATGTTCCTTGCGATTGGCCTCATCGGAATCGTAAGGGTAGCGAAATCAAAGCGTAAAACTATGGCTATGGAGCAGTAGCATGGCCCCCTGGGCCGTGCGAAGCTCTGGCCAAGGGCAGTGTGAAACTAGGGCCAGGGGCCGAAGCTACG
This sequence comes from Pirellula sp., assembly GCA_031363425.1. Lineage (GTDB taxonomy): Bacteria > Planctomycetota > Planctomycetia > Pirellulales > Pirellulaceae > JBKCUI01. The sequence goes on along the minus strand of JANLUJ010001017.1, from coordinate 3,079 downwards.
GAAACCGAGGTGCTGTCATCCGAACCGGGGGTTTTTACAACCCCGGCTAAGATCTGTCGGTCCTAAAACAGTGCAACTTCAAAGCGCGCAAGCTAGTGATTCCTGTACCCAATTCACTAGCTTGCGCGTCGTGCTATTGGTACTTTACATGCCGCCGGTCGCCTTAAAGAGTAATGATTGGCAGTGCTCGATTGAGGGAGCCTGATTGGCGGCCCATTAAGTCGAGCGTAACGAACTTGAATCCTAGCAGTTGCATTCGGTCGCTGATCGAGGCACGCGTGGTTGGCTCGCAGGCCGCTGCAAGGTCTCCCAGACTCAACTCTAGTCTCACCAAGCCATCGGCATGCAATCGAACTCGAACGTCGCGGAACCCCAAAGATGCCAAGAACGACTCGGCCTCCTCTATGTTTTGCAGTCGATCGGGCGTTACAGATTGGCCATATGCGATTCTACTAGCAAGGCACGGAGAGGCCGGTTTGTCAGCTACCTCCAACCGAAAGAAAGCTGCAAGTTCTCGGACTTGATTTTTTGTGATGCACAGGTTGACCAACGGAGCGACGACAGAGTACTCCGCGGCCGCTTGCAAACCAGGACGATAATCCCCCAGGTCATCTTGGTTGGTTCCGGACATGAGGCATTTATATGCATTGGCGTCAGCCCACGCTCGAAGTGTACCGTAGAGAGTCGACTTGCAAAAATAACAACGTCTCCCATCGTTTCGAACATAGTCCTCATTCTGTATTTCATGGGTGGGTATTTCTTGGTGCGGAATACCGATGGAGGCTGCCACGCTTCGGGCTGATTGAAGATCCGATTCGGGGATCGCGCTGCCGACTCCTGTGATTGCGATGGAATGGCTGGGAAGCGCCAAATAAGCAGCAGCCGCAACCACCGCGCTGTCTACGCCACCGGAGAAAGCAACGACCACAGATCGATGTACCGCGATCTCCTGGACTAGCTTAGATGCTAAATCTTTGATCTGGCGGTCCATAGTGAAATTGTTTGCCATGTCAGCCTGAGGACAGGCTGACCTACGTGAAACTATTCTTTGCCGTGACAGCCTGAGGACAGGCCGACGTGAATTCGCCTGCGGTGTTAGGATTTCTTTTTTCGCCGCTCGTCCGACGTCGGAAGCGGCATCGGGCCTGCATACGCATCGAAGATCGCCAGTAAGTTCAACAGTCCAGCAACTGCCGTGTAAAGAGTGCCGAGCTCAAAGCCGGCCGAGGTAGACAAATGCCAAGCAGACAACTCTTCTCTATTCGCAGGTGCAGACATGAATCGTGTCCAACCGTTTCCCTGGGGTACGATGCCATTTTTTGAATCGTCGCGATGAATCCAGCCTTGAATTGCGGCAGGAAATGCTGGGATACCAACACACAACTGGGCCGGGAATTGAATTCTGTATTCATCTGGATTCCAAGCTGCATAAACAACGCGGCTCTCACCCACAAACATCCCTAGAAAAAACAGACTGAGAATGCAAACAGCGAACAGGTAGGCTTTGTTCCGCCTGCCTTGGTAGTAGTGGCCAGCACCCGGAACGAGAAAGGCTAATACAGCTGCAAAATAACGATTCTTTAGATTGATTTCGCAGTCGTCTACGAAGACTATGTGTCCAGTCTCTGCCGATTGACTCATTTCCCGTGCATTCTTTTATTTGAAGGATTTCATTTCAATTTGGGACACCCTAAGCGGGCTGTTGATTTAGTGTTTCAACTTCTCGCTATGGGTGGTTTTCTAGCACGACGCGCAAGCAAGCTAGTGATTCAATTCCATCACTAGCTTGCGCGTCGTGCTATAAAATCGACAGCCCGCTATTGGTATTACCAACAATCATACCATACGGGCTGCAGGTGCTGCTACTTCAACTACCCCGTAAGTCCGTAAGCCTTCTCACGTAGGTCCGGCTGTCCTCAGCCGGACTCAATGCTGTCGTCCCGCTCCTACGGAGTGGTACGGGAATATCTGCACTTTCTGCTTGACTTCAAGTCAACTCTTCTGTATTATCACGCCAACACACCGACACTGTATTCCATTCAGGTCCGGTGTTGGCTGAAATCCATTCATCAAGCCGAAAGGGGCGGAGGCAATGCAGCTTTCCATCGAGCCGAACAACGGCATTCCCATCTACGAACAGCTAATACGGCAAATCAAGTATGCCGTCGCCGAAGGGGTTCTCGTTCCCGGGCAAGTGATCCCAAGTGTCCGCGATATGGCCAAGCAACTCACGGTAAACCCAAACACTGTCCAACGAGCCTACTTCCAACTTCAAAACGAAGAGGTTTTGCAATCGCTTCGCGGTCGCGGCGTTGCCGTCTGCGAAGGAGCAAAGAAACAATGCGTCGCAGATCGTCAGCAACTGTTAGCCGAACGATTGGCCAATGTTCTCGATGAAGCCATACGCGGTGGACTAGATGAAGAACGCTTGCGAACCATGTTTGAAAAGGCACTCAAGAACGCAATCCGAACAGGGGAGAAACAATCATGAGCGAGGTAATCAGTGTCAACAACATCAGCAAACGCTTCGGCAAACGAACGGTCCTAAACGACGTATCGTTGAAGGTGCCGCCCGGTGTCGTCTTTGCCTTGCTTGGAGAAAACGGAGCTGGAAAATCCACCTTGATCCGCAGTATGCTCGGATACACCAAACTTAATAGCGGCAGTATCTCCGTCTGCGGATTAGATCCACTCAAAAAGCCGCTCGAGATTCGTCGACGGGTCGGATACGTTTCAGACGCGCCATCACTTTACGAATGGATGACGGTCGCCGAAGCGGGCTGGTACGTTTCCGGTTTTTATCCAGAGGGTTTTTTGAAGTCCTATGCGGAGCTGATCTGCGAATTTCAATTGCCAGCGGACGGTAAGATCCGCGAACTGTCCAAGGGCATGCGGGCAAAAGTGGCGTTGTCGTTGGCGATGGCGTTTAATCCGGAACTGCTAATCTTAGATGAGCCCACGTCCGGCCTAGATCCGCTGGTTCGCCGATCGTTCTTAGAGAGCATGATCGATCGAGCAGCGGCAGGCCAGACAGTCTTCCTCAGTTCGCACCAAATCGCAGAGGTCGAACGCGTTGCCG
>JANLUJ010000966.1:0-1336 GCA_031363425.1 Pirellula sp. | reverse complement strand
ATGGGAGGCGGCATGTTCCGAGTGGACGATGAGCCCTCCAAGTCATCAGACAAGACACCATCGCAATTGACACCATCGCAATTGGTGGATGAGTTGGTTGCTAGTGACGCTGGCGAGAGACTCATTTCCGAGGCAGCCTTGTCGAGCTGGGTCGTCAACAAGATGGTGCTAGCCAAGAAAGCCGCCGCGGCAAACAAGGACAAGGAAGTGCGAATGCACTTTCAGGAGGTGATTGATACCATTGGAGACGCCATGCGTAGGACCCTGCCTGCTGCATGGATGTACCAAGCCCTTAGTACTGCGATGGAGGGTTGTGAGTATCCTGGTTCGGAAATTCGAAGAGTTCTCCTTTCCAGTATCGACTTCGGCGGCGACGTCGATGCCTCAATCAAGATTGGAAAGTACCTTGCTGGGCAAGGAATGAAACGGGAGGCAATCAGTGTTTTCCACGATGCGCATCGTTCGAATCCCATGCTGAAAGAGCCACTCGAGCTAGGACTTGAACTGAGTACGGAACTTGGTGACCAAGAGGGCATCCGATGGACCTGCACGGGCATTTTGAGCCAAGCCTGGACCGATGACCATTTGCCACTCATTCAGAAAGCCCAGCTTGCGGCCAAGGCTTCGTATATTCGCCTTAATGATGCCAAGGAAACCGTGAAGGCCAATGCCTTTGAAAAAGAAATGAAGCAGGCCAGATTGAGGGATCTTGTCGTTCGTGTTGTATGGACTGGCGATGCTGACATCGACATTGCCGTCGAGGAGCCAACGGGCACCATTTGCGACAAGAATAACACTCGAACCTTGAGTGGTGGATTAATGCTTACCGACGGCTCATCACTCGACAAAGCAAGCAAGGATGGATATTCAGAGACCTACGTTTGTGCAAATGGCTATGCTGGTTCCTACCGCATTCTCATCCGCAAAGTTTGGGGTGAAGTTTCTGGAGGCAAAGTTACAGTGAATGTGCTTTCAGACTACGGGACGGCGGATCAAAAAATCGATCAATACCAGGTTCCCATTCAGCAGGATGCAATTGTGCTAGTTGAGGTGAAGAATGGCCATCGCAAGGAACCCATCGTGGACGCGCAGTTAGCGAAAGTACAAACCCGTATGGCTGAGGCAGGCGCAGTTCTGGCCCAAGCCAATCCCGGACAAAGCCAAGGTAATGGTCCCGGTTATTCACCTGCTTACCGACAATTGCTTGCTCAGTATGCTGGCGGCCAAAATGGAATTGGCGGCAACGGCCAGTTTGGTGGACCATTTCTTCGAAGAGGGGTAGTTGGTTACCGGCCCATTATCCAGACCATTCCACAGGGTACCAATTTAACTGCAT
>JANLUJ010000922.1:0-2713 GCA_031363425.1 Pirellula sp. | reverse complement strand
AAGACGAGTTGAAGCCATTGACTAATCAACTTTCTGCGATTCAAGAACGACTTCGTTCCAAGCCATCCGCTTCGAAGAGTGCTATCGAAGCACTGATTGCGGGAGCAGAGTCGATCACGAGAAGCCAATACGGACTCAACTTGGAAATTGCACGACTTGAGGCCGGACTACAGACAGACGTATTAACGATCGGGGTGCCTAAGCTAGATTGGATAGGCGAAGTTCGTTTGCTTGACTCTGCGGAAATGCCCGTCGGCATTTCATTTCCGCTTAAGACTTCCACTCCAAATATTAGTGATGGGTTGTTGAAACTTCTTGGACAGGAAGATCTGTCAACGTCATTGAAGCGTTCGTGTGTACTATCGCGTCTTAGCCAGACACAATCACTGATCACCTTGGCATTGCCTGAGGGCACAAAGCGATTCTGGCTAGTGGATGATTACGACAGGGGGGCTACGCGAGTAGCCGCCTTGCGAGAGAAGACCGTATTAGTGTCCGATATTGTTCGCTTCGTAGAGCCAAACCAACTCGGAATCGTGGGCAAGATTCGTCTTTATGTTGCACGCTGGATAGAATTTTTATTTGGGCAACCTCGAGAGGGTGGCATCGAAGGCGGATTCTTTCCAGCCCTTTGGGGCACAATCGTAATGACGCTGATCATGTCGATGGCCGTAATGCCGTTTGGCGTCATGGCGGCGCTCTATATGCGAGAGTACGCAAAGAGCGGCTGGGTACTGAGCGTGATTCGCATCAGTATCAACAACCTTGCCGGCGTACCCAGCATTGTGTACGGGGTTTTCGGACTTTCGTTTTTCTGCTACACCATTGGTGGCTACATCGATGGTGGACCGATCAAAGCTGGATTTACCCCGTGGCCATCGAGTCTGTGGTTCGTCGTTCTAGCAACGACCACCATGGCGGGAACGGGAGCGTTCCTTCTTGCAACCTTGGCCTCTGGCTCCCCGGCTCAGATGTCACCTTTTCGCAAACACATAGCAAGTTTCGGTGGATTTCTTTGGCTGCTTTGTATGGTTGGGTTAGTCTGTCTAATAGCCAAGTCTCCGTACTTCAATGGATTCTATCAAGCGTCTTTGCCAAATCCTACGTTTGGCAAGGGCTGTTTGCTTTGGGCCTCTTGCACGTTGGCGTTGCTCACCCTGCCCGTAGTTATTGTCGCGACGGAAGAGGCTCTCGCTGCAGTCCCCAATTCGATTCGCGAGGGTTCGTATGCATGCGGTGCCGGAAAATGGCAAACTCTGCAACGAATCGTGTTGCCGTACGCGCGCCCCGGGATCATCACGGGTTTTATCTTAGCGATGGCCCGAGGTGCTGGAGAAGTAGCACCCATGATGTTGGTGGGGGCGATTCCGCTAGTAACCGAATGGCCGCTCGATTTCGAGTTTCCCTTTTTTCACGGCTCTCGCTCGTTTATGCACCTTGGATTCCAAATTTACTCACTCGGCTTTCAAAGCCAAAACAGCGAGGCCGCCAAACCAATGGTGTTTTCTGCAACGCTGCTCTTGCTAACCATCGTCACGCTGCTCAATGTGACAGCGATTTGGCTCAGGGCAAGGCTTCGCAAGAGATTCCTCGGTAGCCAGTTCTAGAGACGCATCGATTGAATTTATGGACAGACTAAAAGCTATCGCCGAAGGAAAACAAGTTGAATCGGTTTTGCATGATGAAGTCATGCAGGAAGACCCTGTATTAAGAATTGTCGGCTTCAATCTTTACTACGGGCGCAAGCAAGCGTTGCACAACATCTCGATGCCGATCGCAAGAGGTAAAGTGACCGCCTTGATCGGCCCAAGTGGTTGTGGAAAATCAACCCTTTTGCGAAGTGTCAATCGAATGAATGACTTGATTGATACCGTGCGGATCGAGGGCGATATGCTGCTAGAGGGCGAATCCATCTTTGCGCCAGGGGTAGATGTGATTCAGCTCCGCAAACGAATGGGGATGGTGTTTCAGAAACCCAATCCATTCCCGATGAGCATTTTCGAGAACGTGGTTTATCCGCTGAGAATTGATGGCGAGAGGAACAAAGAGCGATTGATGCAAGTGTGTGAGCAATCGCTGAGAGGGGCTGCATTATGGGAAGAGGTAAAGGACCGCTTGAAGGAAAGTGGCTTGAGTCTTTCCGGCGGCCAGCAACAGCGATTGTGCATTGCCCGAGCCATCGCCAGCGATCCCGAAGTCTTGCTTTTGGATGAACCCTGTTCGGCCTTGGATCCGCTTGCTACCGGCAAGATTGAGGATTTAATCGAACGGCTGAAGGGAGATTATTCTATCTTGATCGTAACGCACAACATGCAGCAAGCTTCTCGTATTAGCGACTTCACTGCGTTTATGTATCTTGGAACACTTGTTGAACTGGGCTTAACGTCCAGGATTTTCACTAAGCCGCGACTGAAAGAAACGGAAGACTACATAACGGGCCGTTTCGGATAAATATCAGTGATCGCACGAAGAAATCAAACACGCGAAAATCGAAAACGAAGCCAGGGCATGGGTGAACTAGTGCCACGGATTGCAAGTTTTGTTGCACTGTGCAATCTAGTTACCAGGCTCTGCCTGGTAACTCAATGCAGGCGAGGCTCCGCCTCGCCGAAATGCCTCCTTAGTTTGTGAACTCCGGAGGCAGGAGCCTCCACGGCAGTGCGTTCCCAGGCAGAGCCTGGGAACGAGTAGTCCACTGATTGGAATACAGGGG
>JANLUJ010000907.1:0-10119 GCA_031363425.1 Pirellula sp. | reverse complement strand
AAGTGGGATAGGCTTCCAGCCTGTCATTGCTGTGTTAGGACAGGCTGGAAGCCAATCCCACGAAGAAATTATGACAATAGAGTTGACAGGCAGGACTCTAAACGCGCCATGGCTCACGCAATGCTTCTGATCGCAAGCGATTGGCTGGTTCGTCGTTGATAAATTCGTTTTTCGATAAGTCGTATTTCACTTTGCGATTCAAGAACAATGCGATGTTGGCCGCATGACACGCGATGTGTGCGTTGCAGGCCGCGTCGGCATTCCCTTTGGTTAGGCCGCGTGTTTTCACGCAATCGAGAAAATCCCTTACGTGGAACGTAGCTGGATAACCACCGATTTCTTCGACGGTCCTGCCTGCGAGTAACGCGGGAGAACTCAGTACAAGTTTGCCGCTATCACCAGCCTCGACCCAGCCAGTTTCGCCTTCAAATCGAACGGGACACGATCCCAAAGAGAGCCAACCCTTTTCACGGAAAATCAACTCAACTCCGTTGGCATATCGAGCGACTAATTCTCCATCTTTGGGTGGGTCATATTCGACCGGTGGCGGGCAATCGCCGACTGCCCACTGACAAAGGTCAACGCAATGGGAACCCCATTCGAGCACACCGCCGCCGACGAGTCCTCCACCCTTCTCGAAATTAAAACCGTCCTTGAGGGTCGCCGCATTGAATGGCCGCCAGGCGGCAGGACCGAGGTACATGTCCCAGTCGGCAATGTTTTTTTCCGGCATCGGTTCAGCGGGCAACCATCCACTCATCATGGCCTGCATGCCAGCCGGATGCGCGTACACTTTTTTAAGCTTGCCCAATTTTCCGGTTCGAGCCAAATAACACGCGAAGGCGAAGTGCGGAAGATTGCGTCGCTGCGTTCCTGCTTGGAAAACGCGGCCGGTTCGTCGCATGGTTTCGGCCAAAATGAGGCTTTGCGAAATGTTCTTTGTGCAAGGTTTTTCGCAATAGATATCTTTACCAGCTCGAGCGGCCTGCATGGCCATGGTCGCGTGCCAATTCGGGCCGGTCGCAATCAAGACGGCATCGATATCTTTGCGATCGAGAAGCTCGCGGAAGTCGCCGTGCATACTGCACGCTTGATTGCTATACTTTTCATCGGCAGTCTTCTTTACGGCTATGCGTCGAGCCTCCTTGACATCGCAAATGGCGACGAATTGAACATCTTTTTGCTCAAGGAAACAGGTGAGGTCGTAGGAGCCGCGGTTCCCAATGCCGATGCCTCCCAATACAATGCGTTCGCTCGGTGAAACGGATCCATCTCTTCCTAGAGCAGAACTCGGGATAATGGTGGGTGCAAGCACTGCCCCACCCGCTGCATAAAGACTGGTCTTTAAGAATCGACGTCGTTTTAGTTGTTTTGCCTTTTGAATCATCGCTGGTCTCCGAACTCACGGTCGTAAGAATACCACTAAACCGCCTGAATGCGTTTCAGGTCACCCTACAAGATGTTAGCATAGAGCGACGTTCGGTGCATGCTGAATCAAGTTTTTCCAACCGTCCTAACAAGCCCGAGCCCTTGGGCGGCGGTCACGGCTACGGAATTCGAGAACGTTCAGACTCGGTAATTTCGTCGTGGCCAGCTAGGGCAACCGATTGGCTGAGGTTGAGGCGACTACTCGATCCGAAAAAATAGAACTGTTGATTGGCCACGTCCTAACACCGTAGCCAAGCTCGCCCGAGGAGGTTGTACAGCTTTAGAACACCCCCATGGGCTTGCCCATGGGACGTAAAGCTTCCTGGCTAGGGAGCCCGATCGAATTAATCATTTCCCGCGTCCCCTGCCAGTCCAACGCCTGTGGCGTTGGACTGGCAGGGGACGCGGGCGTTCGCGTGGTACACGCCTCTAGCTTATAAGCTTTGGCTCCAACGAGACGAGCTCGTTGGTGGCCAGCAAAAACAGCGATACGAAAGCTGTACAAGCTCCGAGGGTGCGAGGTGTCCACTAAAACGCCTATCGCTTTAGCGTGCCACCAGTGCTTCTGGACGCGGAAGAGCGGGAGTGTTCGCAATTGGTGACTGGGTATTCATTAACTCAGTCGATGCAATGCTGCCGCTTTGCCCAGAGGATTGCTTCGGTTCTTCGGCCGGCTGGAATTGGGTTTGTGCAGCCAGGAATTTTTTTGGATTTTGAATCATCGAGATTCGCAACCGCTCGTCATGCACTTTCTTGTTAGCCCGTTCCGGGTCGACCTGCGTCCAGCTTTCACGAAAGAGACGGCTGGTTACTTTCCTAAGCACCCGCTGGTCGGTGTCGAACCAATCCACTTGGTAGAGTTGTGTCTGGTAGTTCTTAACCGGCCGACGATTGAGGTCTTCGCGGTCTTCGACCAAACACCAAGCTCGGACTTGGAATCGTCCGGTTTCGGGCGCCTGCTCATAGAAGATCACTTGATCGTAAACGAGGCGACCTTGCTGGTCGTAGAAGTGATTGAGTTCTATTAAATCAACATACTCTTCTGCCGCATGGTTACCTTTAGAGGATACGATAGCGCAAAAGACGAGACACAAAGTAAATGGCAACTGAAGCATGACCGCGAACCCTCAATTGAAAACTCCTTGGGTAAATCGAATGTCAAATGAGACTATCGAGGAGATTACATGAGCCGCGATAAGCAGCGCGGTGGATCTATCGCTAACAAAATGTGTGCGGTCGAGTAAGCGATCGAACCGAGAGGGCAGGAGAGTTTCCGCGTTACATCATCAAACGAATCTGCAAGCAACACCTCTTAATAAAGATAGAACCCAAATCGAATTCGATCGGAAACGAAATCGTAAAGGAATTCAAGCCTTCAGCTAAATCCATAGTTGGTAGCGTGGGCCGAAACCATTAGAACAAACTAATAACGAAACATCGGTTCCCACATCAATACTAATTGAATTGAAATTCGACTTCCATGAAAACTTTTTCAAAATCGAATGAATTCGCGTCCAAGCGATGGACCTAGCTATTTGAACCATATGCTTCGAACAAGGAAAAGCCAAGGACCAGGGACAAAAAATGTGCATCGACTAGCGTGGACCAAAGGTTTGCCTATCCTATAGTTCAAGATGTGAAGACGGATTCCAAACACTTTCAGAGTTCGATGATGAAATCAAAATTCTCACTGGCCGTTGCGATGGCATTTAACGTTATGTTTTGCATGCCGAACCTCACTGCGAAGGAAGACCCTGGAGGACGCCAAGGGATGATCGACAAAGCGGTATTCTACCTGGGCCATGTCGGTCAGTCAGAGGACGGAGCGTTTAGCAGCAAGACTGGACCTGGCGTTACGGGTTTGGTTGTTGCGGGCCTTCTATCGGTTGAAGTACCTGCCGACAACCCGATCGTTGCAAAGTCGCTGAAATACCTAGAAAGCACTCGGCATGATGACGGTGGTTTGTACGCACCCAAATCGTCACATGCCAATTATGAGACTTGCTTGGCGATCATGGCTTTTACGAAAGCCAATCGAGACGGGCGATACACCGATCTTCTAAAAGGGGCCGAACGATTTGTAAAGCAACAGCAGTGGGACGAAGGGGAAGGTATCCAATCGGACGATCTCGCCTATGGAGGAGCAGGTTACGGTAGCAAGTCGCGACCCGACCTTTCCAATACTGCATTCCTGATTGATGCATTGCGAAGCGCAGGGGTTAGCGAAAAAGACGAAGCGATCCAAAGAGCGCTAGCTTTTGTTTCGCGTTGCCAAAACCTGGAATCAGCGCACAACCGAACGGAATTCGCCTCAAAAATAAATGACGGCGGATTCTACTATACGCCAGCCGCTGGCGGAGACTCCATGGCAGGCAAAGAAGAAAACGGCGGATTGCGATCGTATGCATCCATGACCTATGCCGGACTAAAGAGTATGATCTTTGCAGGAGTGGAACGCGATGATTTTCGGGTCCAAGCCGCGAAAAAATTCCTGTTCAACAATTACTCGGTGTCGAGCAATCCGGGCATGGGTAGCTCGGGACTTTATTACTACCAACACACTATGGCAAAAGCCCTCGATGCATTGGGAGAAAAGCAATTCAATACCAACGACGGACCGCGAGACTGGAAATCAGATCTACTCAGTCAATTGAAGAAAGCACAATTGGAAAATGGTTCATGGATCAATTCCGATGCGAGGTGGTTGGAAGGAGACCCCAATCTAGTCACCGGATACGCTTTATTGACGCTCGCCTATCTAAAATAGTTGAACCGATCGGGGACCGCAGAATTGTCAGATAACATTGCGAAGCACCCTAGTAGTATTCTGCTGACCAAAGAACTGCTTGCAACGGCCTTTAGTTCGTCCAGCGAGGCCATTGTGATCAAGGATCGCGATGGAACAATTCTCATTGGAAGCCAAAGTGCTGCAGATTTCTATGGATGTACGTTGAATGAATTGGTCGGACGCAATGCTTATCAATCGTTGCCGCAGGAGCTAGCAAGTCGGATCAAAGAACAAGACGAAACCGTGGTTTCAAACGGAAAGGCGGAATCCGCGGAAGAAACGTGGGATTTGGGTTACGAAAAAAGAACGTTTTTTGTTTCCCGAAGTCCGATTCGCAATATGGATGGAGAGGTGGTAGGCATTTTTGCTTGCTACACGAATATCTCTCACATCAAACAAGCCTTTCTTTTGTTCGAGCAAAACCAGAAGCGGTTTGTAGCCTTGGCCGAGACTTGCCCGGTTGGGATCTTTGAATGCAACCCCCGCCATCAGTTGACGTACGTGAATCCAGAGTGGGAGCGCATCACTGGCCTTTCCCCCAAGAATGTAATTGGAAAGCGATGGACCGATTTCATATCAGCTGCTTCGTATCCATTGGTAAAGCACCTGTTGGGCAACGACGATTCGCAGCCAGGTGGCGACCGAGTTGATTGTACCATGAGCGGACCACATACGTGTACGGTTGAATTATCTCTCAATCGCGTTTCCGATGCTCAGAATTACACCGTGTCTTATATCGGTAGTATCGTCGACCTAACTTATCGATTGGCCGCCGAGCAGGAACTTAGAGAAAAAGCCAACTTGCTTCGGGACCTAACCAGCTCTGTCCCTGCCATTATTTGGCAGCTTTCATTGGCTGGGGAATGTGTGTTCGTGAGCGATTATTTTGAAACGGTTACCGGAGTGTCCATAGACACAGTGCTTGGTAAGAGCTGGGAAAAAGTTATCCATGAAGAAGATTTCGAAACAGCTGCGGCAAGCCTCCGTACTGTTCTTAGCGGGCAACAAAAATCGGCTCGACACGAGTTTCGTATGAGAGGCAAAGGGGACGATTGGCGATGGATGCTTACCAATTGCCAGCCGATTCACTCGATCGAAGGCAGGTTTTTGGGAGTCGCGGGGCATACGATCGACATTACGGATCGTCGTAGAGCGGAGGTTGAGTTACAGCAGCACAACCTGCAACTGGAGGAACGGGTCAAGATAAGAACTCAAGAACTTGTAAACGTTAACGAATCGTTGCTTAACGAAATTGAAATTCGGCAACACGCCGAGGAATTGCTGGAAGAAAAACGCGCCCAACTCGCCCATTTTTCAAGAGTCAGTATTATGGGTCGATTGTCCGGAGAATTAGCACACGAATTAAATCAGCCGCTAAACGCAATGCAGAACTACGTTGCAAGTCTAAGCAAAATCCTCACCTCCTCACCTGCCGGTGACACCACGTTAAACGTTTTAGAAAGACTCTCTGGCGAAGTCACACGGGCGGCCAAGATCATTCGTAGAACACGTGATTTCGTTTCAACTGCCAAGCATCTTTCCGAGCGATTGAGTTTGTCGGAACTTGTATCTGACACAGCGGCCATGCTCAAGGGAGAAGCTCGACGCCGCGGGATGACGATTCAAATTGTTGACGTCAACAAAAACGTCTACGTCTTAGGCGACCCAGTTCGACTCCAACAAGTTCTTGTCAATCTCGTCTTGAATGCCCTCGAGGCGATGGTGGATCAGTCCAAGTCTGGCAGAGTTGCAACGATTGAACTCGGCGCGTCCCCCAATCGCACCTTTGTCGCAGTGACGGATACCGGTTGTGGAGTACCCGAATCGCAGCGGAGCAGTCTTTTCGAAGCGTTCTATACTACGAAACCAACGGGGCTCGGTATGGGGCTTGCCATTAGTCGAGGCATCGTGGAGGAGCACGGAGGCACACTCAACTATAAGCCCAGGGACAACGGCGGCAGCATGTTCGTAATGGAGTTACCATCAGGCAAATGAGCGAGTGTCCGGACCGTTCCCTTGCCTTAACCAGGACGCTAGCAGCGTCCTCCACGTGGCTGACGCTAGCGTCAGATAAAACATCAATCACCGCTTCTCTACTAGTGACGCACCGCATTGGAGGACGAAGCAGCCTGCTGAAAAGATGGCAAATTCGTAACAGGCGCGCCAATCGCGTTTTGCGAAGCGGTCGTTACAGGAAAGGATGGTGGGGCAGTATTCATTAGCCCTTGGATATTGGTTCCGATTGCACCCGCCTGCTGATAGATGCCTTGAGCTTGTTGCATTGTTTGATGTCCCTGCTGCGCCATTTGCGTTATGTTCTGAGCACCTCCCATACTGGTCATCAGATCTCTCGCAGGCTTGAGATTCGGGTCAATCTGGAGGGCAGAGCCGAGGTACTGCTGTGTGGCCGGAACGTTTTTTCGAGTGAAATGCAGGTAGGCCATCTGATAGTTGGCCATGGCTGGACTGTTCACTTGACTTAGCTCCGTCATTGCAGCCTCTGCATTGCCTGAGTCGAGCATTACGCCGGCAAGTGCCGACCGATACGATGCACTCTTGGGATCGAGGTTTACTGCCTTTTGAAGTTCTGATCTGGCTGCAGTCAAGTTTCCACTACGAGCTTGCAGGCTACCCAAGTCCGCGAAGATAGCTGCATTGTTCGGAGCAACGGTTGCCGCCTTTTGATAAAACTCAACGGCTTTATCTTTTTCATTTTGGCGTTCGTAGAGTCGAGCGGTACTCAGCAGTGCAGATGGGTTCTTTGCTTCAATCTCCAACGCTTTGCTGTAACTGTCGAGCGCCTTTGCGTAGTTGCCTTGCGATTCATGCAGTTGGCCGTTCATCACATGCAGTTCAGGACCAACCGTAGGTTTGGTACTCAAACTCGTTGGGTCCCCACCGCTATCCGCCGTTGCTCCGAATGGAGAAGTAATAGCCGTTTTGGCTTTTCCATATACAGACGAAACGGCTGTGCCCATCGACGAAAACTGTCCCTTCACCGCTTGTGTCGTCGAAGCAAGAGAGCTGGTCACGCCAGCGGACGCAGAATTCGCTGTCCGGGTGGGCCAAATGGACGTACGCGTGCCGGGAGTCGACGTGCATCCGACCATTGAAATTCCCAATGCTCCAAACGTTAAGAAGCAATGCAATGGCCGCAGTTTTCGAATTGCTTGGCTACATCCTAAAGAAGCTGTCGGTATTTGTGAGTCTGCCATGAACTAATTCGCTTATTCTGCAACATCCAATTAAGGCGCGTGCGATGGTACACATACCAAAGCCGAAAAAATATTTTCTTTCTCTAAGCTGCTCGACGAACCGCCGCGGAATTGGTTAATCCCAGCGGCAAGGCAAGCGGTTGATCGTCGGTGACAACCACCTGGACCGCGAGATGTCTAGATGCATTAAGTAAAATCGGGCTTTTAAGGTTTGCGGTCAACGTAACTCCACTTTTGCTGACGACACTCAACACATAAAGCTGATCTTCCGTGTGCAGATGAAGCAGTGCGAGCTCTCGCTTGTGAACGTGAGCCCGATAATTGGGAGCAAACCTACGGGGACTGATCACTGGGAGGGCCACGTTGGCTAACGCGACCGATTGCAACCACGCAACCTCTTCATTCCCCTCGCTGGACAGCAGTATCCAATGCCGGCAGGTCTCGAATCCAATCAATCCATGCGGCATTAGCAGCATATCTGAGTGGTTAATTTCCATTTTTCCGAAGCGAGAAGATTGAATTTGCATGACGTCACCATGGACCAAAATTTTACCAATATGCTACAATCGTCACCATCGGCAGGACCTATCCAGTCGCGTGAGTCTAAATTGGACTCCAACTTGTTTTTCAACCTTGGCGCTTGTAGTGGGCATATTTCCGTCTGATGAGTGATAGCAATCTTCTAAATCGTATCGATTCGATTCGCGCTCGTTTGGTTCCTTTACGAGACGGTCTTTGACTACGCCAACAAGGTAGCTCAAATCGAAAAGCTGGACGCTCTTATGGCAAGTCCCACTTTTTGGGATAGTCCCGAAAAAGCCCAGGAAACCGTCCAAAAAATGAAGAGCCTACGTTCCGTCGTAGAGCCATTGCGGGATGCGATTCATTCCTGCGACGATTTGGCGGAATTGGTAAGCATGCTCGACGAAGATCCAGCTGTTGCGAGCGAGGTAGAAACCGAGGTTGTAAAACTAGAGACTACCCTTGAGCATTTGGAACTCAAAGCTCTTCTCAGCGGCCCGATGGATGACTGCGGTGCGATTCTTTCGGTTCACGCTCGCGAAGGAGGTCTCGACGCAAACGATTGGGCAGACATGATGTTGGGCATGTACACTGCGTGGGGGCAAAAAAATGGCTACACAGCGGAATTGGTCGACCGATCTGAAAACGAAGGGGCAGGGATCACTCAAGCAACGGTAATAATTCGTGGACCCTCCGCCTATGGGTATCTCAAAGGCGAAGAAGGCATTCACCGCTTGGTCCGAATCAGTCCGTACAATGCTGAAGGTAAACGCCAGACCAGCTTTGCGGCTGTCGATGTTTCACCGGAAGTGAGCGATGCCGTCGAAATTGAGATCCTCGAAAAAGATGTGCGCGAAGACGTTTATCGAGCATCCGGCGCCGGTGGTCAACACGTCAACAAGACCAGCTCTGCCATCCGACTGACTCATATTCCAACGGGCATCGTGGCTCAAGGCAAAAGCGACCGTAGTCAGCACAAAAATCGCGCTCAAGCTTGGAAGATGTTGCGAGCGCGCATGGCCCGAGTCGAGGAAGAAAAGCAAGAAGCGGAACAAGCAGTCAAATATCAGAATAAGACGGTTACAGGGTTCGGTTCACAGATTAGAAATTATTTTCTTCATCCCGATCAAAGAGTCAAAGACTCGAGAACGGGTTTTCAGGTTGGTAACTTCCACGTTGTTCTTGGAGGTGAACTCCAAGGATTCTTGGAGTCGTTCCTCAAATACAAGATGGTGAAAGAAGCGGGACATTAGGACGCGGGCTGAGACGTCAATTGCCAGCGTAGCGATGCTCGCCAGCGCGTAGCCAAACGTTTACGGCGGGGACCTCCGAGCCACTTTTTTGACATATCATCCGTGAATGCGGTAGGATGCAGTCTTTATCCAAACCATTTCGGAGCGAAACGATGCGTCACTCTCAACGCCAAGTAGGCTTCACGTTGGTCGAGCTCCTGGTTGTCATCGCCATCATCGGCATTCTGGTGGGGCTGCTACTGCCGGCCGTACAGGCTGCCCGCGAGGCCGCGAGGCGAATCCAATGCGCCAACAATCTAAAACAAATGGGATTGGCTACGCTGCTGCATGCCGATACCTTCGGTAAATTTCCGTCGGGATGCCAAACATCAAGAGTCCTTCCCAGTAGCCAACGATTCATGTGGAGCGGCCAGATACTAATCTTTATGGAGCAAAACAATCTACGCAATAGTGTTGATCCCGACAAACCATGGGATACCTTCGCGCCCAATATTGCCGCGATGCGAACTACGATTTCCATTTTCCGTTGCCCTTCGTCGGGTGCTCCTGAAACCTATGGCCAAGGCGTTGATGACCGAATTCCGTGTACTTACCTAGGCTGTGCTTCGGGAACGATCGGTACCGAGAGCGGTTCAGGTCCTCGAATCGGCGACGCGAATCAGGATGGAACGCTGTACACCAACAGTCAGACGAGGCACCGTGACTTAACGGACGGACTCAGCAACACGCTACTCATTGCCGAGGCTCTATTCTTGCCAGGTGTTACCGGACCGGATCGTGATGGAAATGTACAAATCATCGATCACTGGTCGGTTGGCTCGCCGGGCATGGGCTCAAGTGAAATGTCGGAGGCTTTAGGCTCAACTGCCGTGCCTATCAACACATGGAAGAATAGACCTCAAGCGTTTATCGA
>JANLUJ010000898.1:0-4561 GCA_031363425.1 Pirellula sp. | reverse complement strand
TGGGGCTCTCTCCCAGCAACACAGCCGCCTCCATCGCATCTCTCCAATTGTTGAAACGCGAGCCAATGCGAGTTACTCGCCTCAAAGATGCGTCGCGACTTTTTTTGACAGAAGCGAAAAAGCGAGGTCTTAACACGGGCAACAGCGGCGAAACCGCCGTGATCCCAATCATCACCGGTAACTCGTTGCACGCCCTTCAATTATCAAGACGCATGATCGATTCGGGTGTGAATGTACAACCCATTCTCTATCCAGCCGTCGAGGAATCAGCAGCTCGACTCAGATTCTTTATTAACACCACTCATTCCAACCAACAAATTCTCTATGCAGTGGACAAGTGCGCCGAACACCTGCAATCCATTGCACCAGAGCATTTTCGGACAGCCAATTTTGAGCCTGCATTGACGCGATAATGCCCTTAAATCCACCGGCAAGCGATGAAGTGCCAAACGAGCCGAACGCCGAGATCGCCGGCGCCAACTCACCATCCAATATTCCAGTTGCGACCGTAACTCGCTTGGCCCTCTATCTTCGGGAACTGCAACGAATGCATCGTTCCGGTCTGCAACGGGTTCAAAGCGGGACCATTGCCAAGAGATTGGGCCTAAACGACTCGCAAGTTCGCAGAGACCTTTCTTGTTTTGGCCATTTTGGACGGCGCGGAGTCGGCTATAGCATTCCAGTTCTAACGAAAGCCATCCAATCTATTCTCGGAACCGACAGGTCGTGGAACGTGGTCTTGATCGGATCAGGAAACCTGGGACGCGCTTTGTCGGGCTATAAGGGATTTAGCCAACATGGTTTTCGGCTTGTCGGCGTATTCGATACCGCTCAAGAATTGATCGGAACACGTTTAGGATCGATGACCATTCAATCCTTGGATGACCTTGAATCGGTCGTGGAAATTGAGAAAGTGGAACTTGCCATACTGGCTGTGCCTGCGAGTTCGGCTCCCTCCGTAGCGGAGAGGCTTGAAATCGCAGGTGTTACAGGCATCCTCAATTTCGCACCGGTCACGGTTCGAGGCTCAGGTCGGGGACTAACCGTAGTCGATGTGGATTTGGCTGTCGAAATGCAGCGACTAGCCTTTGCCGTTGTCAATCAAAAAGCCAACTAAAGCCACCGGTAGGTCACTCTTGCCGAAAGTGACTTTGCGTGAAGTCGCACCCGGCAGGTGCGACCTATTCAGTCTTCCTCAACGCTCGGCCCGTTTTCGGATCCACATGAATGTCCAATTGCTCATCGTCCGCAACATAAAATACAAAGCCATTGAACATCTCGTCTACCGTTTGAGGTCCGTATTCTACCGTCTTCTCCGGATCAGGATTGTAAGGATTGAACGACGAGTTATCGAAGTGCGCTATCGCTTCAACAACGGTGCCCTTCGAAAGATGTTTCGCCCCCGGTTCGATCTCGTAGCCGAGTTGCCATTCGAAGTTGTAGTTTGGAATCTGTAGCAATGTCTCCTGCTTTGCGTCCGGCGATATCGCATTGAAAGTCATGTCGCGACCGCGAACGTGCATATGAGTGAATAGACCCATCAGAGATGCATCGTGCTGCATGGTGTGACTGGAGCGGATTTCAAAACATGGATCGTGAGGTGTGATCTTCCAGCCGCGCGGGTCAAGTAAGAAATGGTGAAACTGTTTGTTGACTACTCCTCGAGGAAATCGAAGTCCGACTTGAATCCGGCACTTTTCCTTTTTGCCAGTCGTAGTGAAATGGATCTGAAGTCCAAGCCCTGCCCCTGCAGGAATCTTATAGGCAACACCGTTGTCAAAACGACCTAAATCCAGCGGTTGCCCACCAGGAACATAGCCGGTTATAAAAGTGTCCTTGCTCGCACCCTGTTTTGTAAGATAAGCCATGTTGCAATGATGTACCACATTGCGATTGTCCGGCTTTATTTCGAAGGCCTCCACCCAAGTCTCGTTGAGAAACAGATACGGCAAGACGCTACTGCGGTAATCGACAAAGCCTGTAGCAGGAATGGAATGCTCCTCCAGCATGGAGATGATCAAATCGGGTTTGCCAATCCTCCATTCCGTATCAGGCGGGTCAGGAATCCGAGTAGCGGCGACAACGTCGCCTGGAGTGCAGCCTGTGTCTACCCAGCGAAGCAAGGTGTTTTTTTCTTCGCGAGATAGCGATGGGTCGTTCTGAAATTTTCCGTGTTTCGCGCTCGCATACCACGGTGGCATCGTTTGGTCGCGAACGACTTCGGCAATCATCTGCGCATTCGCCGAAGCGTCGTCAACACTCGCCAATGAAAACGGAGCAGAACACTCTGGCCGATGGCATTTTACGCAATGCTTTATCAGGATTGCATCCACCTCCCCGTGAAACTTCGGTACCGATTCGACTGCCGCAACTTTGGGAATCGGCGTGATCAAACATCCATCGACCGAAGTCTCGGGCTTACGCACAGCAACCCCGGCCAATACATCCTGCAAGGCATCTTCGAGATCGCGGCGTGTTGGCTCAGGACGCGATCCGCCCAGTCGAAGTTGGTCATCGACACGACCACGATACTGAAGCCGCATTTCGTGGTCGAGAACTACGACCTCGGGAGTTCTTTGCACGCCAAGAGCCTTCACGCAGGAATGATCGATGTCTTTCACAAAAGCAAACGGAATGTCTAAGTCCAATGCTTGAGCTGCCATTTCACGGATAGTATCATCGACGCCAACATTGATGGCCAGGAATCGCACCTCCGCTGCCTTGTGCCTTTTTTGAATCTCAACCAATTTGGGTAGAGTCTGGCGAACCAGCGGACATTGGGTCGTCGTGAAGACGAGAACCCATGCCTTGGGTGTCCCCAGTTCGGAAAGACTCCGGTTCAGCGCGCGAATGTCTTTGAATCGCAAATCCGAGATTCGCGAACCGATAGTGGGAGCTGATGTGTCGACATCCGCTTTGTCGGAGGCGGCTTTGCTGCTGCCGACAAAAACAGTCGATAACAAAAGGAAACTAGCGGCGACTATTGCTTTACCGAGGCATCGGGTTGAATCGTTGATTTTCATTTTGAACTTTGCTGCTCGAATACAAAATTGCGATACCAAACTTCGCTGCCATGATCGGTTAACATCAATTTACCCTTTGGCTGAGCGCTGAACTCTGGGCATTCACTAAACTTGCTCTCGCTCAGTCTTTTTTGCCACTCGCTGTCACCAACGGTCGCCGTTACAATTCGTTGGCCGTTGAGCCAGTGTTCGATTCGATTGCCCTGCACGATGATTTTGGCTATGTTCCACTCACCGGCAGGTTTGAGTTTTTTGTTAGAACTCGGTTCGTATAAATCGTAAAGTGCACCTGCACTATTCCGCGGTTGTACCTGCTTGGCGCCGCTGTCGTCATAGATCTGATACTCGCAGCCTATAACTCGTTCGCCGTAAGAACGTACGCGGTACTTCAGGCCGCTGTTTCCACCTGGGGCAATCTTCCAGTCGAACGACAAAGTAAAGTCGCCATACTCATTGGCTGTGACAATGTGGCCAGTTCTTTTCTCATCTTTTTTGAGATGGAGGATTCCATCCACGATCTCCCAACCTTCAGGCACAGGACGACCGTCGATCGTAGTCCAATCTGAAAAGGACTTCCCGTCAAACGGATTGGGGGGATCGGCCGCTTCGACGAGTAGGCACTGAAACGTCCAGGTAAAGACGCCAAAAACGAAAAACGCAAGGTATGCAACCGATGGTCTAACCGTTGAGAGCACGGCATGGATCCTTCACAAATGGGAGAGGTCGTATCTGACCATTATGATCTTTGCCGGAGTCTTGGGATACGCCCCAACGTAGGAATTTGGAAAGGAACGCGATAGCTAGGGCGTGGCGGATGCTGCCAGCATCCGCGCGGAGAAATGTTGAAGAATACTGCCAATCCGCCTTAACCGGAGTTGACTGTCCCAGGGGCCATGCTGCTCAGCCCCCGGGCCTGCTACCGGTATATACACTTCTCAAATCTTTCTGTTTGCTAATCACGGTGGGGACCACCGTGCCACACTAACTACAGCCCACACAAGACTAGACCCAGGTTGTTACAAAGCCGTTACGAACTCTGACCCGTTTTCCAAGTATTCCTTAATGGGTAACGTTTATTTGCAAATCTCAACTTCACGAAGGGTTCGGTGATCGTCATGGGTTCGATACTAGTGTTCGAAAGCTTGCTAAAAGGCTTCTTCACGAAGGAAATGCTCCGCAATCGGGGGTTCTTGATTGCGTTCACCATTGGAGTCGTGGGACTGTTTCCCCTGCACGGTTTTGCTCAATCGGAGTCCAGCCCAAGCTGGGTATCGGAGTCTTCGCTTGAGGCGGACAATCCACATGTTTTGAAACCAAAGACGAAATCCGTGGCTGTGTTCAAAAATGGCATGGGCTTTTTCACACGCCAGGCCCAAGCAACGCTTAGCGACGGTTGGTGCTTCGCGGAGGAGTTGCCACCCGCCGCTTTTGGCACACTTGCCATCTACTCTACTTCGCCCACGGAGACTGTCGACGTTGTCGGAGCCGGTACCGGTGAGTCGATCCACTTTGACGGAATAGACGCCTCCACCACAACG
>JANLUJ010000862.1:0-2619 GCA_031363425.1 Pirellula sp. | reverse complement strand
CAGAGGAGCTCGAATTATGGGACAATCGCAGCGTTTTTGCAATCAGACGGGCTAATATTGCTCGCCGACAGTCAATAGGCTTTGATCCAATCGCGATGACGATCGATTTTGTTACAATTAGTCGAGTCCCCAATCCGCCTTTTTACATGCAGACTACGATTTGCGAGGATTCCGATAGATGATGTGTTCAATAAAATGGAAGTGTTTACTTACTCTTTGCAGTATTAGCATCGCAAGCGTAACCTCCGATTGTCGAGCGGAGGATTGGCCGCAGTGGATGGGCCCCAAGCGCGATAATGTATGGAATATTGCAAAGCCACCTCAGAGCTTCCAACCGGGTAGCCTCAAGCCGAGTTGGACTGCGCCAGTTGCCGGGGGCTATGCAGGGCCGGCTGTCGTTGGCGATCGAGTGTACGTGACTGACTTGGTTTCTAAAGCAGATGTCAAAGTGGACAACTTCGGGAGACGGTCCATGGAGGGCACAGAGCGAGTGCTTTGCCTAGATAACAAAAACGGCAAAGAAATTTGGAAGCATGAATATCCAGTATCTTATGCTATCTCCTATCCGGCTGGGCCTCGCTGCACACCGATTGTTGATGGCGACCGAGTCTATACGCTTGGTGCCGAAGGTGACTTGAAGTGCTTGGAAACATCCAAGGGAAAAGTAGTCTGGTCTATCAAGCTCAAGGAACAATACAAAACCAATTCGGCCCTATGGGGATATGCGGCCCATCCATTAATCGATGGCGATCACTTGATTACACTGGCGGGCGGTGAGGGCTCGCAGACCGTATGTTTGGATAAAATGTCAGGCAAGGAGATTTGGCGATTTGGTACTGCACCCGAGCAAGGGTATTCACCTCCAACGATCATCAACGCAGGTGGCAAACGTCAGCTGATTCTCCCCAACCCCATTGCGATCAATTCCGTTGATCCTGCGACGGGAAAACTATTTTGGACGCTTCCTTATGAAGCCAGCAACGGCTCCATCATCATGTCCCCTATCCAATCGGGTAAGTACTTATTCGTGGGCGGCTATTCGGACAAGAACATGCTGATCGAGTTAGGGGACAAAACGCCAACGGCCAAGCAGTTATGGCGAGACGAAGCCAAGAAAGCCATTTCGCCGGTCAACGTTCAGCCGATGGGGATTGGTGAAGTTGTATACGGATTCGATCAAAGTGGGGAACTCATTGCATTCAATATTGCAACGGGAGAGCGACTTTGGCAGACCTCGTTGCCAATTGGAAAACGACCACTTGGAAGTGGCACTGCCTTCATCGTACGTAGTGGTGAATTGTTTTACTTGTTTAACGAGTTGGGTGAATTAATTATCGCCAAGATGAATCCGAAGGGTTATCAAGAGATATCGCGTGAGAAGATTATCGAGCCGACGAATAACGCATTCGGCCGCGATGTTGTCTGGTGTGCACCGGCCTTTGCCAATGGATGCATCTATGTTCGAAATGACGAAAAGCTGGTTTGCGTTCCGTTGACAAATTAAGTAAATCATTGACTAAATACGTAAACCAATGTGGCACGGCGGTCCCCGCCGTGATTTGCCGCGATCTTCGGTGGGGACCAAGGAACCACACTGACCACCGAATCATACTGACCACCGAATCATACCTCTTAGCTTTCTCCCAAAATCATCATGAAAAATGTTGAACCCAACGATCTGGATACCATTACTAGGCGTAGTTTCGGCTTCAGTGCCGTTAGCGCCGTCGCTGCAGGAGCCGCAATGACTGTCGCCTTGCCAACCACATCAACACTTCAAGCAGCGGGACCGGCCGACGCCAGGAAGGGCAGGCTCAGGCAATCCGTTTGCAAATGGTGCTACGGCAAACTGTCCTTGGAAGAGATGTGCAAAGAAGCGGTCAAACTGGGATTGGTAGGTATCGACCTGTTAAAGCCCGAAGACTTTGCGACCCTGAAAAGTCATGGGTTGGTTTGCACAATGGTTTCATCCCATCCGCTCAGCGATGGATTGTGTGACGAAAAGTATCATGAAGCGTCCTTGCAGAAACTGAACGAAGTTATCGAAGCGACTTCCGCAGCAGGTTATCGCAACGTAATTTGTTTCTCGGGCAATGCAAGAGGCATCGATCGAAAAACTGGCTTGAAAAACTGCGTCTCCGCCCTCAAAAAAATCGTTGGCGTGGCGGAGAAGAAAAACGTGATTATCAACATGGAGTTGCTAAATAGCCGAGTCGATCATGCGGACTACATGTGCGACAATTCCGCTTGGGGAATTGAGCTTTGCAAAGAGGTCGGGTCGAACAACTTCAAGCTGTTGTATGATATTTACCATATGCAAATCATGGAGGGCGATATTATTCGTTCCATCCAAAAGAACCATCAGTACTTTGGTCATTACCATACCGGTGGCAATCCGGGACGACACGAACTAAATGACCAGCAAGAGTTGTTTTATCCGCCGATTGCCAAAGCGATCGCGGCGACGGGATTTGATGGTTTCTTTGCGCACGAGTTTATTCCGGCAGGCGACCCGATAACCGGACTGACGGACGCGGTGAAGTTGTGCATGGTTTGAGATAGGAGAACATCAAGACATCAAGACCATCTGGTTGCGAGGCTCTGCCTCGTAACCCACTG
>JANLUJ010000846.1:0-8356 GCA_031363425.1 Pirellula sp. | reverse complement strand
CGAGTCATTAGTAACCAAGCTGAAGGAGCCTTTTCGAAATAGACTGTCGACTCCTGGCGAATCCATGCGCATTGAAACTTTCTATTCTCCGCATGTCGGGCAACCACTGAAACCAAATCGAGGTGCCGGTTGGTCACCTGAAAAGCCACCAATCCGCTAGGCTTTGTATGACGCAAATACAAATCAAAAGCCTCTTCCGTTAGCAAATGGACTGGTACCGCGTCGCTGCTAAAGGCATCGAGAATTAGCACATCGAAATCTTGCGCAGGCTCCCGTTCCAACGATAACCGCGCATCCCCTGCGACTATTCCCACTTGGGCAGAACAATGGCTCAAGTAAGTGAACGGGTCATTGGCTAAAGCGATTACCGATGGATTGATCTCGTAGAAACGAAATGTGTCGCCAGGCTGACCATAAGCGGCCAATGTCCCAATTCCTAACCCAACGACTCCCACTCGCAACGGCCCAGTTTCATGCGCTGCGGCCAGAGCCATTCCGATGCCGCTGTCTTCCGTGAAGTAAGCGGTTGGTAGGCGCTGCTTGCCCGCTTCCAAAAATTGAAAACCATGCATAGTAAGGCCATGATAGAGAGCAAGACCGTGATGCTGGGGTTCATCAATACACTTCTCTCGAACGGTCAACACCCCGTAAAAATTACGGACCTGCGGTAACGGATTGGATTGTTCGCTCACCAACCATTGAGCGATGCCTGCCACAAGCAGTGAGAACGACAATCCGTATGCGAACAGCCGTACTCTTTGCGACGAAGCAGCCGACATTGGACCGTATCGTTCTTGGATGAAAACGCGAAAAGCCAGGATTAGGCAAAGCAAGATCCCAACGTTGAACTCAACATACGTAGAAAACAGAATTGGACATAGCACAGCGACGACAAATGCGCCGAGTGCCCCTCCGGCTGCAACCGACAGATAGAACTCGGAGAGCTGCTTCGTACCTGGCCGACGGCGGACAGTCTCCCCGTGGCAAATCATGCATATCAAAAAAAACATCGACAAATAGGCACCGATCACCCATCGCAAGTCCTGATGAGTCGATAGCGCTGCGCGGTTGCCGTTGTACCGTTGAAAAAACTCGAGCAGAGTTAAACCGAAAACAATACAGATCGCAAGAATGGCACCCAGGCTGCACCATTGGGAACGGTACCATTCATCTCGGTCAAAACAAATAATCAGCGATGCAAGATAAATACTAAGTGGCGCGATCCACAGAAATGGGATAACGGCTATGTCCTGGCAAAGGTAATTGGTGACTCCGAGAAGCATCATCGAGGCCAATGCGGGCATTAGAAACCAACTCAATCGATCTTGCCAGGTTGGTCCCTTTGATTGAATCGCAATCGAGGTCTCCAAGCAACGCAGGTCGAGTTGTGGGGGGGTATCGTAAGGTACTTTCCACAACTGCAACGCGAGAACGCAAAACCCAGTTGCGAATAGGATGAACCCAGCCGACCACATGCTCCCTTGTTCGACTGTGGTCCACATCGGCTCGATAAAAAAAGGATAGAGCAGTAGCGCCCCTAGCGAGCCTATGTTCGAAAGCGCATAGAGTCGATACGGTGACCTCGCCGGATACACTCGAGCAAACCATGTTTGAATCAGCGTCGATGTTGCTGATAATAGAAAGTAAGGCAAACCCACGCATGCCATCAGCATGAATAGAATTCTCAGGGTTGGATAGTCACCGTCACTTGGTTTCCAGCCGTTGTTTGGGGTGATAGGGAGAAACGCGAGAGACAAACCCAACAACAAGAGATGGACAGTTACCTGTAGAAAAGGCTGCTTCACTTTCACCAAAATCGCTGCATACACGTAGCCAGCCAACAGCATCATTTGAAAGAACAGGAGACAAGTGGTCCAGACTGCTGGCGTTCCTCCAAACCACGGCAAGATCATCTTCCCCGTCATCGGCTGGACCATGAAAAGCAAAAAGGCACTAAGAACGATCAGAACCGATGAAGTAAATGAAAACAGCATCGAGCCATTGGTTCCAGGCGAACGCATATCACGTCTCGCAGGCGGGGCGGAACGAACGTAAACGGAACGATAACACCAGCGCCGCACATCCGCATCCGGCCGCAATCAAGCCAGCAATTGGAAAGCCCGTGAGAGGGCCGCCTGCGTATTCCTCGCCAACGATCGAGCCAGTAATCAATGGACCGACCGCCGTTGCAAAGTGCGATACGGAAGTAGTTAGATTCATGAATGCACCTCGCAGCGCGGGATCCGAAGCTCGCAACATCATTGCTTGCGCAGGAATGATTCGACCGCTCGCTAGGACCATAAAGACACTTGTCACTATAGTCGCACCTAAAAGTGAGACGTTGGGAAGGTTGGTAATGACGAGCGTCATCAGGACCGCACCACCTGCGCAAATCATAAATATTGGTTTGGCTCCAAAGCGATCCGTCGCCCAGCCAATTACGTTCAACGTTATCAACGTACAGATCCCAGCTACGGCATAAATAATAGGTAGGTCCGTTGCCGATCGTCCACAATTCGCTTGAACATAGGGTGCAATGTATGGAACCACGATGAATGTTCCAAAGACTGTCGCAAGCATAAAAGCGAAGGCCCACAGATGATTTGGTTGCCGAACCACGGATCTAAATTGCCGTAACGGACTGGTGCGAATACCAGTACGGTGCCCTGTCATCGAAGGAAGGCAGATCAACGACAAAACCCATACACACAGCGCTAAGAAACCAATTGCGATAAACGGAGCATTCCAATTTCCGAAGTAAATGGCCAGCCACAAACCAATGGGTAGCCCGATGGTCGAAGCCACGGCAAACGAAGATGTGACCACACCGATTGCCCTACCCCGCTGTCGGTCTGCGAACACATCGCCAATCACAGCCATGACGCAGGACGAAGCCATTCCTCCAAAAAGCCCTGCAAGGCAGCGAGCGATCAATAGATGCGAGTAGTTAGGTGCTAATCCGCAATAGAATGTGGCCAGCGCGAATCCACCAAACGACCCTATCAAAATGGTTTTACGGTCGAAAAGGTCCACCACCGATGAGCTTACGATCCCTGTAATCATCGCAGCGATTCCATAGGCAGAGACCACCATGCCAAATTGTTTTGGACTGATGTGCAACTGCTGCCGCAAGGGATCTCCAAGCGGCATGACGATGACAAAGTCAAGAATATGCGTGAAATTGATGGCAGCCAACAAAAGCAGGAGCCCCCACTGTTGACTGGTAAAACGACTCGATACCTTGTCCGTGGTCGGTATATTGCCCTCTTGGTGGTTACGCATCAACGCCCTGTAGGAAATGAGGTCTTATCCACTTTCAATAGAGCGTACCTGCAATCGAAAAGTTCACCAGTCGTCAACAAAAAACCGCTTGGATTTACTACCGTAGTTCCGGTTGGTGTGCTACGAATACGTGAAAACAATCCGGCGAAATGCGCAGGCGTCAATAAAAATTAGCCTTACCTTGCGTATCATTTCCTCGTCAGCCACAATGACGTTTGCCTACCTTTCTATTGCCTTAGGCGAGCGGCAGGAGTTCGTATACCGTAGCTTAGGCCCCTGGCCCGAGTTCCGCACGGCCCAGGGGGCCATGCTACTGGTAGATTTCAGCCTGCCGCTTGCGCCTTAAAACCGCAATCCTCCTATCTAATTTTGGTTCTTAACAATGAACCCCAAGGAAAAAACTTCGATGATGCATCGACACTTTTCGCTTCTAGTCACTTGTTGTTTGCTTATGGGGGTTGGGGCCAGGTCCCTCGAATCTGCCGAGCCGCAATTGAAGTTAAACCGCGGGGATCACCTTAGCTTTATTGGGAACACGTTGGCAGACCGTATGCAGCACGCAAGCTGGTTGGAAACGTATATCCATGCCGCCTATCCCGGCATGAATTTAACCATTCGCAACCTCGCATTCTCAGGCGATGAACTTAAGCTGCGACCTCGAGAAGAGAATTTCGGTAGTCCTGACGATTGGCTAACCAAGAACAAGAGCAACGTCATACTCGCTTTCTTCGGATACAACGAAGCGCTTCGCGGTCAAGCGGGCTTGGAGGGTTTTAAGAAGGATCTTGTGGAGACGATCGATGGCATGTTGGGCCAGAAATACGATGGGACTTCCGCACCGCGATTGGTTTTTTTTTCGCCGATCGCGCACGAAAACCTGCTGAGTCCACATCTTCCTGACGGTACCGCCAACAATCAAAACCTAGGCCTCTACACCAGGGCAATGGCGGAAATCTGCAAATCCAAAAACGTGATCTTTGTAGACTTATTCACCGCAACAAAGAAGCTGTACGCCGACGCAGCCAAGCCATTGACCATGAACGGTATCCATTTGCTCGACCATGGCGATCGAGCCGTTGCCGATATCATCGCAAAGGAGTTGTTCGGCATCGAAAAGCAGACCAAGGACGAAAAAGAGCTTGAGCGATTACGGCAATCTATCTTAGACAAAAACTACCACTGGTTCAGTCGCTATCGCGTGGTCGACGGCTACAACGTTTTCGGCGGTCGGTCTAAGCTTGCATGGTTTGGACAGTCGAACGCTGACGTAATGATGCGTGAGATGGAAATGTTTGACGTCATGACCGCTAATCGAGATGTACGAGTGTGGGCCGTCGCTAGAGGAAGTGACCACCACGTCATCGACAACAATCTGCCACCGCAAGTCGAGGTGAAAACCAATATCCCAGGCAAGCTGGAAGGGGGCAAGCACGAGTATATCGACGGCAAGGAAGCCATTTCAAAGATGAAAATTGCCGACGGGATGCAGGTCAATCTTTTTGCAGACGAAAAGATGTTCCCTGAAATGGTCAATCCAGTTCAAATGGCAGTGGATCCAGATGGAGTACTTTATGCCTCGGTTTGGCCGTCGTATCCGCATTGGAATCCGTCAGAACCTCGCAGGGATCGCATTATTTCGCTGCCGGATGACAATGGTGACGGAGTAGCTGATCGATGTGTTGTTTTTGCAGATGAGCTGAACAGCGTAACAGGTTTCGAATTTTGGGGCGGTGGAATGCTGGTCGCTGCCTTGCCAGAGCTTTGGTTTCTCAAGGATACCGATGGCGATGGCAAAGCCGACTTCAAACTTCGGATGCTTCAAGGGCTATCGAGCGCCGATTCACATCACTCCGCCAATGCAATGCTATTAGGACCAGACGGTTGGCTTTATTGGTCTCGCGGAATTTTCAATGTAGCCGCAATGGAAACGCCAACGAAAACATATCGTTCGGGCGCGAGTGGAGTACACCGATTCAATCCACGCACGTTCGAGATGGAATTCCACTTCCCAATTGGTCCAAACCCGCATGGCGACGTCTTTGATCAGTGGGGTTATCAATTTGCCAATGATGGAACAGGCGGTTCCGGCTCGTACGTCAGTATTGGAAAAGGCGTAGATCACAAGCCGTGGTTCAAGATGCGAGTGCGGCCAGTTGCAGCAACGGGGATTCTTTCAAGCAGCCATTTCCCTGAGAAGAATCAAGGCAACTTCTTAATCTGCAACTGCATTGGATTCTTGGGCGTACTTCAGCATGAAGTAAAGTACAACGGTGCGGACATCACCGCTGAGGAGATCGAGCCCATTCTTGTTTCAAGCGACCCGAACTTTCGACCGACCGACGTCGAAATGGGTGGCGACGGTGCAATGTACGTTTCCGATTGGAGCAACGCGATCGTCGGTCACATGCAGCACAACATGCGTGATCCCAATCGCGACCATGAACACGGACGAATCTATCGAGTCACGGCCAAAGAACGGCCAACGTTGAAGCCTACGAAGCTAAAAGGGAAGCCCGTTGCTGAGGTCCTGCAGGCGTTTTTTGCTAAGGAAAACGGTGTTCGCTACCGTGCTCGTTTGGAGTTAAGTGGACGAGAAAGCAAGGATGTTATTCCCGCTGTTGTTAGTTGGACAGCCAAATTGGACGCCGCAAAAGCCGAGGATGCCCAGGCGTTGCTCGAAGCATTATGGGTGCACGAAGAACACCGAATTCCAAACACAAACTTGTTGAAGAAAGTCTACCAGGCCAAGGAACCGCGGGTGCGGGCGGCAGCTATTCGTACTCTCGGTCATTGGGGCACCCGAATTGTTGATTGGGAACAAATTTTACTGACAGCGGTTCGCGATGAATCCGCATTGGTTCGCGCGGAAGCGGTGAAGTCGGCCGTGAACTTTGAAGGACTAACTGCGGCTGAAGTTATTTTCGAAGCATCCAATGCACAAACCGATCCCGAGATGGATATCGTGTTGGCCTATAGCAAAAGCAAAATTCCATTGGACAAACTAGTGGCCGACGCCGTCAATACAGGGCGTCCATTGTCCAAAGCTGCGCGCGAATATGCTTTGCGAAATGCTAACCCAAGCGATCTACTGAAACTCGAAAAAAGCGAGGCTGTGTACGAGGCAATTCTGAGTCGCAAAACGGTAGATGCTGGCCCAATGCGAGAAGCTCTTATCGGTTTGGCCGGCCTAAAGAAAACGGGTGTTGTTTCACAATTGTTGCAGTTGATTGAGGACCGCGACCGCAAAGAACAGTCCGATTCATTACCTTTTCTAGGCCAATTGCTGGCCGAACAACCCGCGATTGAATTGAAAAAGTTTCGAAACCGAATCGAGAAGTTGGCGTCTTCGAGCAAGGCGATTGCGACACGCAAGCTTGCCTACGTTACATGGATCGTTGCCGAGAACTCCGCTGACGCACCACTGTTGGCTGCCTCAAAGAGTAAAGAGACGTTGCGTGACTTTCTAGCGGCCATCCCTCTGATTGGCGATGATAAACTACGTGGCAGCTTGTTTGCGTCGGTACGATCGCTGATGTTTGAGTTGCCACCCAACTTAAAAGCGGAAGCAAGTGGTGCATCGCTCGTCCAACCTGGGATCCAAGTCGATTTCTTCTCCCCCAATCCAAAGAATGTATCGATCGAAACCTTGTCCGCGCTCAAGCCGCAGGCCAGTGGCGTTGTCCCAGAGATCGTGATGAATGTGCCGCAGAAATTGCAAGCGGATGAGTTTGCTCTGCGATTCACTGGCACAATTCAAATTCCTGCGTCAGGCAAGTATATGTTTACCATTTCATCGGATGACGGCTCACGACTTTATTTAGACAACAAGCTCTTGATCAATAACGATGGGATGCACGGCATGACGGAAAAACAGGGTGCGGCGGATTTGCTAGCCGGAAGCTATCCGATCGTCGTAACCTATTTCGATAACGGTGGTAGCGATGGACTTGAAGTTCAATGGATGGGTCCCGGATTCAAAAAACAAAAAATTCCGGCTGGCGCTTTGTCGCTCAATGGCGGTGGAGAGACCATTCATGATCTTGCCATCCGTTCCTTGGCATCGATACCTGGACATGGACGAGAAAAATTTCAAGATCTCGTCTCACTCGTAAAGTCCGATCGCAATCGAGCTGCCGCCATCAGTTTGTTAGGAACGGTGCCAGAACAAGATTGGTCAACTAAGGAACTACCAAGCTTAGTGGATAACATCATTGGTTATCTCAGCAACATACCTGCGCAACTCCGCAACGGTCCGCCAGCTATGGAGGCAGTCGCCTTAGCGAGAACAATCTCGCGAAAATTGACGGCTGACCAATCAACAGCAGTCGAAAGTCGGCTAATGAATCTGGACGTGAGAGTGATTGCACTTGGAACGGTAGTCGAGCGGATGATTTATGACAAGGAGATCATTGTTGTCCAAGCGGGCAAACCGGTTGAGTTTCGCATTTCAAATACAGACAACATGCCGCACAATTTCGCAATTGTGCAGCCAGGCTCGTTGGAGGAAATTGGACTCGCGGCAGAAGCCACAGCTGGAGATGCTGACGTCAAAGAAAGGCAGTATGTCCCTAAGTCCTCGAAGGTTCTGATAGCGAGTCGACTCCTAGCGCCCGGCGAATCACAATCGATCACGTTTGAGACGCCGACCACCCCGGGCGTGTACCCTTATGTATGTACCTACCCTGGTCACTGGCGACGCATGTTTGGTGCGCTGTATGTTGTAGCGAACCTGGAAGAATATCAACGATCCCCAGAAAAGTATTTGGCGGCGAATCCTTTGCCATTGAAAGACGAGTTGCTCAAATCCGTTGGTCGCAACACGGAATGGAAATTTGACGACCTAGTAGCGTCTGTCAAGAAATTACCGAATGGTCGATCTTTCGAGGTTGGCAAAAAGTTGTTCAGCGATGCAAATTGCGTTGCGTGCCATAAGTTGAACAACGAAGGTCGGGAGCTTGGCCCGGATTTGACCAAAATTGAAACGTCAAAGCACACGTCGGATCTTTTGCTGCGGTCGATTTTGGAGCCCTCCAAAGAAATCGCGGAAAAATATCAGTCTTATTCCTTCCTCATG
>JANLUJ010000821.1:0-13383 GCA_031363425.1 Pirellula sp. | reverse complement strand
GAGGGGCAACTGGTTTACTTCATCAGCCACAACATCGCGCGACGCGAGACTGTCAACAACATGCAACAATGGGTGCATCGCAAGGGAGCGACTCGTGCATTTCCTGCAGGTCACTACGCCCTGAAAGGGACGCGGTATGCTCAAACAGGACATCCCATCTTGCTGCCAGGCAATCCGCAAGCGGGTTCGAGTGTCATGGTTGCCGATCCTGGTGCCAACATCAGTTGCTTCAGTGTCAATCACGGTGCCGGCCGTCAGCTAGGTCGAAAGCGAGCCATGCGAGAACTCGATCAGGCGTCGGTGGATGCGTCGTTTGAAGCGGCAGACATATTGACGAATTGCCGCAAATACCCCAAGGACGAAGCTCCCGCGGCATACAAAGACTTCGAGGAGGTTTTGCGCAGCGTGAAGCTTGCAGGACTTGCAACCGAAGTCGCTCGATTGAAGGCAACGTTTGTGATCAAGGATGGAGACGCAGCCGATGACTAGACCGAAATAGCTTGCATGCGACGATGGGATGGCCGCACAATTGAGCTAAAATGGGTACAATTGCAGTCTCCCCTAAAAAACGACTTATGTCCACCGAGGCCTCTCCATGTTGCGTTGCCTTTCCCTTGCAATTGTATCGTTTGTTTGTTCTGCTTTGCTAAATGCAGAACCGCACGGGCTGTCGGCAGATGCGGATCAAGATGCATCCAATATTCTGAAAGAGACGGGTGTTACTGGCGGTTTCTTCGTTCACTTAGGCGTAGGGACCGGCGAATTGACAGCTGCCCTTCGTCAGTGGGAAGGGATCCAGGTTCAAGGCCTGGATCGGGATGCGAACGTGGTCCAACAAGCCCGCGAACGGATTCGAGCGACCGGGAATTACGGCGATGTGGCAGTAGACCTCCTCGATGGCTCGCAGCTCCCGTATATAGACAACCTCGTCAATTTGATTGTCATCGAAGACGAAAGCAAGATTTCGGAAGAGGAAGTCCTTCGTGTACTGGTTCCTAACGGAGTCGCATATCGCAAAGATGGTACTGGAAAATGGAACAAGGAGGTGAAACCTCGCCCAAGCAACATCGATGAATGGTCGCACTACCTTCACGATGCCAGTGGAAACTCTGTCGCGCACGACGATGTGGTCGCGCCTCCACGACACCTGCAATGGGTAGGAAGTCCTCGATACTCTCGACACCATGATCGCATGGCAAGCATGAGCGCATTGGTTTCCACGGGCGGACGTATGTTCTACATCATGGATGAGGGTAGTCGCATCTCCATTCAGCTACCTTCGAAATGGAAACTGATCGCTCGCGACGCCTTCAATGGAACCGTTTTATGGAAACGAGATATCGAGAATTGG
The DNA here is from genome assembly GCA_031363425.1 of Pirellula sp. GTDB lineage: Bacteria > Planctomycetota > Planctomycetia > Pirellulales > Pirellulaceae > JBKCUI01. The sequence continues at coordinate 12,032 of JANLUJ010000821.1, read as the reverse complement.
CAAAGTCACCTTTGGCCACTCAAGAGCGGACCAACCCAACTCTCGCGACGCCTCGTTTCCAACGACAATATTGTTTACGCCACTCTGGGGACCGACGCTGCAGTGTCTCAGATCGACGCCGCAACGGGCCTGACCAAACAGAAGTACGAGGGAACCGACGGCACCGAAGAGATCGTCACCATTCAGGGCATCTTGTTCCTGGTTGTTCGGAAAGGTAAAGCGGAACTTGCAGACTATTCGCCTCTCAAAGCAACCGTCGGCGACCAAGCCTTGGCTCGCGAAATGTTTTGGAATGAAGATCCTAGAATACTCATGGCCGTTGAGTCCGAAACAGGACGCACCCTTTGGGCTAAACAGACCAAGATATCACCTCTCACTTTAGCGGCCGATAATTCGAGGGTCTACTTTCACGATGGCGAAAAGCTGATCAGCGTCGAACATCGTACGGGCAAAGTGGCGTGGGAGACAGAACCCGTAAGCCGACGAAACCAGTTCACATTTAATTTTGGTCCGCGATTGGTGGTACACGATGAAGTTGTTCTCTATGCCGGTGGAGACGGCAAGATGATTAGCGTTTCCAAGGAGAATGGCCAAAAACTGTGGGATGCGGTCCATCCCAATTCAGGCTATCAATCGCCTCAAGACTTGTTGGTCATGGATGGGCTCGTATGGTGTGCGCCGACAACAGCAGGAAAAGACACCGGCATTTATACCGGGCGTGATCCCAAAACCGGCGAAATAAAAAAGGAATTCGCACCGGACGTGGATACCTATTGGTTTCATCATCGATGCTACATCGCCAAAGCGACGGACAATTTCTTGATTCCCTCGCGGACGGGTACAGAGTTCGTTAGCCCAGATAGCAAACACTGGGACATTAACCATTGGGTACGGGGCGGGTGCTTGTATGGAATCATGCCATGCAACGGATTGACCTACGCGCCACCTCACAATTGCGCATGCTACCCAGAAGCAAAATTGTTTGGCTTCAATGCCCTAGCGCCGCTGGCACCAACCCGCCCTATCCCGACGTCAGTTCCCGACGAAGGACGATTGCAAAAGGGACCTGCGTTCCTCACGCCGCTTGATGATATTGCCAACGTCAAGCCGGGAGATTGGCCTACCTTTCGTCACGACGCGTCGCGAAGCGGTTCCGCGTCGGAATTGATACCATCGGCCGTCGAACGCAAATGGAGCATAGAACTCGGCGGGCGATTGACGTCGCCGGTGATTGCAAATGGAGTTGTCTACGTCGCCAAAATGGATGCCCACACTCTGTTTGCGTTCGATGAAACAAGCGGCAAAGAACGCTGGGCCTTCACCATCGGCGCGAGAATCGATTCGCCTCCAACCGTACATCGGGGCAAGGTTGTGTTCGGCGGGGCTGATGGTTGGGTCTATTGTTTGCAAGCCACTGATGGCCAATTGGCCTGGCGCTATCGAGCGGCACCGTTGGATCGAAGGACAATGGCCTACGAACAGCTGGAGTCGCTTTGGCCTGTACATGGCAGTGTATTGGTTCAGGATGATATCATCAACTGTGTATCGGGCAGGTCCAATTTCCTCGATGGCGGACTTCGACTGATTCGACTAGAGCTCGCTACTGGCAAAAAGTTGACTGAGAACATCATCGACGAAACCAATCCTGAGACCGGCAACAACATACAAGAGAAAATCAAAGTATTGCAGATGCCGGTCGGTTTGCCGGACATCCTTTCATGCGACGGGAAGTTTATGTACATGAAGTCGCAGAAATTTGACTTGGAAGGAAACCGATTGGAGATCGGTCCCAACTCCGGTGATTTTGTTGCACAAGCGTCGGTTCAGCGGGGCGAAAGCGCTCACCTATTTGCACCGATGGGATTCCTTGATGATTCTTGGTTCCATCGTTCGTACTGGGTGCTCGGACAGAGCTTCGCGGGTGGGCATGGGGGCTACTACCAAGCTGGGCGATTTGCTCCGTCCGGGCGTTTGATGGTCAATGGCAATGGTTACGTTTACGGATACGGGCGAAAGCCAGAGTATTTGCGATGGACAACAACGATGGAACACCAATTGTTCAAGGCAGATCCTAACCCGCCAGAAATACCGGCCGATTTCAACCAAGCGCCCAACTCGGTTAACGCTAGTTCCTATGCACAGTTTCCAAAAACGCCGAGTCTGAATCCAGCCGGCAAACCTATTACCATTGAAGCTTGGGTTACCGCAACGAAACCCAATGGCGTGATTGCAGCTCGGGGAGGGCCCAGCGAAGGATTTGCACTGATTTTGGACGAAGGCAGGCCTGCGTTCCTCATCCGGTCGCAATCCAAGCTGACCAGCGCAATGGGTCCCAAACGTATCGTTGGTGGATGGCATCACCTCGTAGGTGTACTCGCGGAAGACAAACAGATGCGCCTGTTCGTCGATGGCGAACGAGTCGGCGAAGCGGTCGCTACAGGTTTTATTACCAAGGACCCAGCTCAAGCCATGGAAATTGGAGCAGATGCTGCTTCGCCAGTCGGGGATTATGCAACACCGAACGCCTTTGCTGGAATCATTGACGAAGTACGCCTATATCTAAATGCGACCGAGGACGCCGCCATCGCTGAACGTTTCAAGAACGGTTCTGAGTTGGGAAACGATCCTCGACTCGTGATTACATTCGACGACGGAACAGCTCGCGATTTTTCAAACTATCGAAATAACGGTACGATGGAAGGGGGGGTCGCGGTCGACGGTAGAATCGGCAAAGCCATGCAGTTTACCGCGAAGAACGGAGCCGCGAAAAATGGAGCCGCGAAGAACGGAGCAGGCAATAACGGAGCCACAAAGAATGAAGCAGCGTCCAACCCTGGTGGGGGCAGTCAAGCTGGACCCGCGAAGTCGGGCAATAGTTTGGTGAAGCCCAAGTGGGCAAACGATGTCCCGATCTACGTTCGCGCGATGGTACTAGCCGGAAACAAGCTCTTCATTGCTGGGCCACTAGACATGATCGACGAGGAGGCCACCTTCAAACAATTGTCCGAAAGAGATGAGGAAGTTCAGAAACTGCTCGCAAATCAGGATGATGCATTGGAAGGGAAATTCAGCGGACTCCTTTTGGCAGTAAACTGCGATAGCGGCTTGATTGAGCATCAAATCGAATTGGGCACACTACCAGCTTGGGATGGGATGTCCGGAGCGAGCGGGAGATTATACTTGTCGACAACAGATGGAAGGTTAATGTGCTTCGGCCAGTGATCACTGTGCAAACGTGGGATAGGCTTCCAGCCTGTCTCTCCTAAACTTTGCAGCTTATTCTCAATCGCGGAACTAGGAATGGTATTTTATCGAATCAGTATTAAAACATGCGTTGCCATTGCAGTCGCACTCACCGCAACAATTGCTATCGCCTGCAATGTCCCAGTCTTTCGATACGCCTTGGAGCGTTGGCGTCCGGATCTATGCCAGGTGATCGTATTTCATGACGTAGAGTTTTCAGAAGCTCAAGAAACCATCTTGCGATCGCTGGAGATGAAGGTCATCGACAAAGGGGGGACGGCCAATGCGGAAATAGTGCGAAGCCACACCGGGAGCGACAAGGATCGTCTGCGAAAGGAACTCTGGACGACTCTCCGCGATCAACCGAACACAACCTTGCCATTCGTCGTGATTCGATCATCGCAAGGCAGTGGCAAAATCCTCAATCTTTGGCATGGCAAACTGGAAGACACCCCGAACGCGAACTTGATTGATTCACCTGTGCGACGTGAACTGTCGCGTCGCCTGCTTAGTGGCGATTCCGTCGTATGGCTCATGCTCAAATCGAATAATCCAACCAAGAATCAAGCAGCTCGCGAATTACTTACCGTGGAGTTAGATCGCCTGAGCAAGACGTTGCAACTGCCCGATGGAATTGGACTGCCGGGCTCAGAGTTGTATTCCGAAGTCCCCTTGTTTCTCAAGTTTACGGTCGTGGAGGTGGACCCAAAAGATCCCGCTGAAGAGCTATTGATTAGGCTTTTGTCTGATTTCAGAACAGACGCTCAAAACGAACCAATGCTTGCACCGGTGTTCGGACGAGGGCGAGCGTTAGAAGTGATACCTGCTAAGCAATTGAATGCCGGACTGATCGAAGATTTGACCATGTTTCTTTGTGGCGCCTGTTCATGCCAAGTGAAAGAGAGAAACCCTGGATTCGACTTGTTGCTGTCGACCAATTGGAATCTAGAACTTTACGGCGAGGATGGCGAGACACCACCAACGGTGACGACTTTGGAACGTGCCCCGTCGAAGCCGACGCTTTTGACAATTCCCCCTGGCGGGAAGAAATAACAATGGCCAAAGTGGAGGATTGCCTGTGAATCGTCAAACAGTGGTTCTAATTGGATCGGTGATGGTTTTCTTCGCCATGTTGTTCTTTATGAACAATTCGACTCGGAAAAAACACAATAGCGACGATCGCAGCCCGGACGAGCCGCTTGTCCTATTCTGTGCTGCCAGTAACCGGGCCGTGATGGAATCGATCCGGACTCAGTACGAGCAAGAGTTTCGCCGTTCCATTCAGATTCAATACGGAGCGTCACAGACGTTGCTCGCGTCGATCGAAGTTAGCGGATCGGGAGACCTCTTTCTGCCCGCCGATGATAGCTTCATAGAGTTGGGAAGCCAGAAAGGATTGCTCAGCGAGGTGCTGCCATTGGCAACCATGCGTGGTGTCATCGCCGTCCGGCGAGGAAATCCAAAAGGCATTCACTCGTTCACCGATTTACTGCGTTCCGATATTCGGATGGTGCAGGCTAGCCCTGATGCGTCAGCAATCGGCAAACGAACGCGATTGGCGTTGACAGAAAGTAGATACTGGGACCGTCTAGAGTCAGTAACGCTTGCCTTTCGAACGACCGTTGCGGATGTCGCCAACGATTTGGTGGTCGACTCGGCAGACGCTGGTATTGTCTTCGATGCGGTGTTAACCACGTATCCGGATCTCGAAGCGATTGAATTTCCTGAGTTGAATGGAATTGAATCGAAGGTTTCATTAGCGGTAATATCTAGTTCCAAAAAACCGCAGGCCGCACTTCATTTTGCAAGGTATGTCGCCGCGCGCGATCGCGGTAAGAAGCAATACGCCGCTCACGGATTTCGTGTTTATGACGGTGACATATGGAGCGATGTGCCTGAACTATCGATCTTCGCGGGTTCGATGCTCCGCCCTGCCATCGAAGAGACATTGGTCGCCTTTGAGCAGCGCGAAGGCGTACACATTTCACGTGTCTACAACGGCTGTGGAATTCTAGTGGCTCAAATGAAGGCAGGCCAACATCCGGATGCCTATTTTGCATGCGACCGCGAGTTCATGAACCAAGTCCCAGACTTGTTCTCAACGCCGATCGATGTCTCTATGAACGAGTTGGTGATTATGGTTCACAAGGGGAATCCTTTGGGAATCGAAACGCTCCGTGATCTCGCGAGAAACGGTTTGCGAGTCGGAGTCGGGCATGAGAAGCAATGCGCCATGGGGTGGCTCACCCAAAACACGCTACGCGAGGGTGGTGTGCAAAAAGAAGTCATGGAGAACGTGACAGTACAATCACCGACAGGGGATATGCTTGTGAATCAGCTCCGCACCGGTGCGCTAGACGCGGCGGTTGCATACTTAAGCAATGCCTCGGGCTCGGCAGAATTTCTAGATGCGATTCAAATTAAGGGGCTTGCGTGCGCTGTAGCAACGCAGCCATTCGCAGTGGCCGATGGTTCGCCAAACAAGCTGTTGGCAGAACGGTTGTTTCTAAAACTCTGTTCGCAGGATTCAAAAGAAATTTTTCAAGCCGAAGGGTTTCATTGGAAAGAGCCGAAGCCAAGAATTGGCATCGGCCAGTAGCCCGCCGGCCCGAACGATCTATCGGTCAGGCCGGTGGGATTGAGAAATACCGCAGGCTTGTCCTGCTGGATTGTTCTGTTTTCATGCTAAACAAGGCGAACGGCCCCCCGAGGCAAGCTCCCTCTCATCCTCCAAACCGTTGCTTGTGTGGTACGATTTACAGGAGTTGTCGTTGTTGTAACCTGAGCCCCTAGAGCTAGCCACACCTTTCAAAAACATCCTAATGCTTGAGCCACCATCGGCCGAAACGAACGCAAACAACCCGTGGAATCCAAGACGTTGTTCGGACTCGTTGTTTTTTCTAGTGATGGGTGGAATCTCTGCTTGCTTCATTCTATTGATCATTCTTTTGCTGGCGGCCGACGTGATGTTCACGTCGCCGCAAAAGTTTTATGAAGCCTTGTCCAAGCCTGAAATTTTGGCCGCTCTGCGATTGACGATCCTTTCGTGCACGGTAGCCGCGATCCTCTCCGTTTGGGTTGGAACTCCATTAGGCTATTTGTTGTCTCGTTATTCCTTTCCAGGTCGATGGCTGATCGACACGTTGGTCGACATACCTATCGTGCTACCTCCGTTGGTATTGGGTTTGAGCTTGTTGATTTTGTTTCATCAGCCCTTCTTTGGCTGGCGGATCGAAAGTACCTTTCGCGATAGCCTAGGATTTCCCGTCACCTATCGCTGGCCAGCGGTGGTGCTCGCTCAGTTTTCGGTAGCATGCGCTTTTTCGGTCCGTACGATGCGAGTTACTTTTGACCAGATTAATCCTCGCGCAGAAGACGTCGCGCGAACATTGGGGTGTTCTCGCGCTCAAGCGTTTTGGCAAATCGCATTGCCACAGGCCAGACGTGGGATTGTCACTGCGTTCACGATCGCTTGGGCCCGTGCGCTAGGTGAATTCGGACCTATCCTTGTGTTTGCAGGCGCCACACGCATGCGGACCGAAGTTCTCTCAACCTCGGTGTTTCTAGAATTGAGCACGGGAAACCTCGATGCGGCCGTGGCTGTTTCCTTGCTGATGGTGATATTGGCCGTCGTAGTGCTATTGGTTTTGCGTGTTCTTGGAACAGGATTGACGTCGTGATCGAACTTCGAAACGTGACGGTCAAGAGCGGTTCGTTTGTGCTCTCAGGCATCCATCTTCAAATCGAATCCGGTGAGTACGCTGTTTTGATGGGGACAACCGGCCTTGGCAAAACGACTTTGCTCGAGAGCATCTGTGGTTTGCGTCACGTGGCTGCCGGGCAAGTTCTGATCCATGGTCGCGACGTAACGCGATGGTCCCCTGCGGACAGGGAGATTGGGTTTGTACCGCAAGATCTCGCATTGTTCCCTACGCTGACCGTGCGGGAACACCTGGAATTCGCATTGCGTCTTCGGAAATACGCCGTCAAGGTTGTTGCAGAACGAACGCGTGAACTATCGGAGGTGCTTGGGATTGGGCACTTATTAAATCGAAAGATTGTCGGACTCAGCGGAGGCGAAGCACAGCGAGTTGCATTGGGTAGGGCGCTGTCATTTCGCCCTACCGTACTGCTGCTTGATGAACCGCTCAGTGCACTCGATGAAGCGACACGGAATGATATGCATGCGTTGCTAAGACGTGTGAAGGAGAGCACCGGCGTAACAACTTTGCATGTTACGCACAGTGCAACTGAATCGGATTCGTTGGCAGACCGGTGCTTTTGGCTGGCGGCCGATGGAATTCATGAGCGGCCTGTTTCTTCAACCATTCTTGAGTGACGTAGTGCGCAAAAATCGGATTCTGCAAACTTCATTTGCTCGGCTTTAAGACAAACTCGAATGAATTGGGTTTTCCAACGACCACTTCGGCTTCGAGTGTCGAAGCGGAATTGAACTGCTTAGGGAGTATCTGTTCGTCGATAGAGACTTTTTTGTTTTGGTCGATATCAAATTCGGTTTTGCCGGTCGGACGAAATGCTATGATCTCAACCCGATACATACCTGGAGTCGCTCCATTTGTCGTGGCGATAGAAAACTTTCCATCGATAATTTCACATCCAACAGTGGAGCCTTGTCCCTTGGGATAGAGGGTTATGACCCCTTTGGTAAGAGGGCTTCCTTGCCAAGAAACGGTACCTGTTAATGATTGCCGGTTATCACTTGGACCACAACCTGAAACGGTCCAGCAGCTGATTGCAAGCAACAAGACCAACGACCGGCACAACGGCAGTTGAATGATAACTCTCGACATTCCATCCTCATCATTTCATTCCAAGTGAATAAACCGGCCTAGTCTCCACGCTTTTACCGGCGTATCTACGGTCGCCAGACCATCGGCATCAAACTGGTAATTTCCAGCCTGCAGGACGCCTAAGGCAGCTGCGCCACTTCGCTTCCGGCTTGACTGCTAAGAGCCCGATAGGTCAAGATCTCGACGGAATCGGACAAGAATTGCACGGACGCATCGCACATTACAACCATGACTCCACCGGTATGCCGACTTCTCGACGCGAGAGTGAACTGACCGATACTCCCGCCGCTAATGCAAGGCAATTTCATTTCCGGACGATTTACGCACACACCTCGGTCAGGAGCGCGGCTGTTTGGGGAAAGGTCCGAGCTAAGCTGATAGCAAGAGGAGTCTTCGTTCCAAGGACGACCTCGACGATCAATAGGATCCGAAGCAGCAGCCGGGGCTTGTAGCATCTCAAGCATAGCAAACGTATTGCTCGTCCCGTCGGTGATATCGCCGAATCTGGCTCCGTAGTGATAATAAAAAGGCCCCTTCAGCGTTGTATCGGTTACCACTTGGGTCTGTGCACCCCAATTGACGCCATAGTTTCCTTTATAATCTTGAAATGGATTCGAAAACATTTGATAGGTTTGGTCGCTAGGGCACTGCCAAGTTGGTAAGAAAGAAAACAGTACCGGCCAGTTGGCAGCAGGTTGAAGATGCCAATTTAAGTTGTCGTCATAGACTTTGCCCCGATTCCCTTGCTCGAGAAAATCCAACATGTGCCTGATAAAGGGTGTCCGCTTTGAAAGATATACTGCCGGGTTGTTTGGATCGCGTCCTATAGTTCCCTGCGGAAACCTCTTGTGAGCACTCGAATAGTTATGCAACGCAATCCCTAGTTGGTGCATATTATTCGAACATTGCATGCGACGCGCCGCTTCACGGGCCGCTTGAACTGCCGGCAACAAAAGCCCGACTAAGATTCCAATAATTGCAATAACAACCAAGAGCTCCACGAGCGTGAAACCACACCTCCGAATTGTCGACATAGCAGAAAACTCCAAAAAGAAAGATCACACGCAGAAAATACTCCCGCGAAAAAAACTTGCCGAAGAGCTGACTGTACCGCTAACCAATCCGAGTTGCAACACCCTTAGGGGGTCTCCTGGAGCTATAGAGCACCCCTTTTGGCGGCATTAGCCCCTTCGCCGACGAAGGACATTCCACTCATCTTCGATCTGCGTATACGCATTCATCCAAGCAGCGTCGTCATGGGCCATCCCGATTGGGGATTGGGCCGAAAGCTCTTCTTTTGCCTCGCCCTCTCCACTGGCTTTGTTGTTGATGGAGTTAATGATTGCAAGCACATCGAGAGGGTTGAGCGATCCGTCTCCATCTACGTCGAAATCCGGCAAACTGAGGCTGCTAGACGGTCTTGGGAACGGCAATCGCCCGAGTTGGCCAGCGTTGATCGCATTGATGATCGCAAGCGCATCGAGTGGATCGACTCCGCCTGAGCGATTGGTATCCAATGGGTTAAGCCGATTCTGCCACGGAGATAAATTGGAAACGCGCGTCAATGCAACGTTTAGCGAATATGACTTCGAGTCTGCACCAATTTCTGTAACGATGATTGGAACAATCATTTGGAGCGGGTCTGTTTCGTTAACGCCCTTTCCGGGGGCCAATACAAGATTGCCATCGACAATAATAAATCGATCGTCCGTTGAAACAACCGTATAGAGTTGGCCTGGGTCCTGGTCGGCGATTGTTAGCTTGCCAAGACTTAGGTCCGAAACATTCGACAGAATAGTTGGATTCGCCACGGTGGCAGCGGTCGGAGGATCATTGGCATCCAAGATCAGCAGCGATAGAGTCCGCTCAACTCGCTTAGACGGCGTCCCAGAGTCTTCCGCAATCACAACAATCGAATCTGTCTTGCTCGTTTCAAAGTCGAAAACTCCTGAGCGAATCAGGGAAAGATCACCGGTATTTGCATTCACAGTGAATCGCGTTTCGCTGCTTGGCAATGAGAATCGCACGGATTGGCTGGTATCTTTATCCGTAGCCGTCAACTTACTAAATGGAATACCCGCGAGTTGACGTTCGGAAACGGAAATCGGACCATTGGTGATCTCCGGAGCAAACTCGTTTACGTCAGTCACATTGATATTGACGGAGGCAGTAGTGGAAAGGCTTGGAAGCCCGTTGTCAAAGGCTTCAACGAAGAATTGGTAGGTTGCCACCGACTCGTGATCCAGCGTTGCATCTGGTTTCAAAGAAATGCGTCCTGTTTCACCGTCGAGCACAAATTTAGTTGGCGGAGTTCCTGAAAACCGAAATCGAACAACGTTACTGGTGTCTTGGTCTGGGGCCACCAGGAACGCTATGTCGGACCCGCTAGGTGTCGCCTCACTAACATTGAACAGTGACGCTCGCAACGACGGTCCAAACTCATTTGCATCCAGGACTTCGATCGTCTTCTGCAATTGGATGGACAGCGGCGGTGTTCCGCTGTCGGTTACTTGGATTTGAATATCGATGAATGGAGTGACTTCGTAGTTGAGTCTGACTCCAGGAGCCAAGTACAGCATATTGTCAAGCACAGCGAATCGCTGATCAAATACCGTCCACACGAATTTATCATCTGGATCTTTATCGGTTGCAATGAGGTTTCCGATGAAGACTCCCGATTCGTTTTCGCGAACCGAATCGTTGGACAGTGCAATATTGGTCGGAGCATCGTTAACGTTTACGACCGTTAACTGGAACGGCAATGTCGTGAACAAACCGCCTGTGTCAGTAGCCTGGATGATCAAATCGTAAACACCAACATCTTCGTTTGCAGGCATGCCTGTCAATCGTCTCGTCAATGGATCCAGTCCCAACCAAGAGGGCAATGTGGTACCGTCAGCCAAATAAGCACTAAGCGTTAAGGTTGGATTGTCCACGTCCGCAAACCAGAACGAGGGGATGGCAAAACTCAAAAGTTCGTCTTGCTTGATGCTTTGGAATTGATTCGAAACAGTTGTAACTGGGGCATCATTTACTGGGGCGATCTGAATGCCGAGATTGGCATCTACGGACGCGAAAGAACCGGTGGCCGTCGGGGTGGTGGTGTCGAGAACCGCACGGTTCGCGGTTGTAAAAGCTCCAGAATACGTATCGTCAAGGGCTCGGAAAGTGAGTGGCGATGGTCTTCCAAAGTAGTCTTTGAAGGACAAGAACCGAACGCGGGTCGAGGCTGAAAGCACTAAGCTAGCCGCTGGGGCTACATTTCCAATTGGCAACCAATTGACGCCATTCAGAGAATATTGCCATTGCCCAGTGGAAGCCAAAGCTGTGTTGGAAGTGACTGCGATTCCAGCTAGAGTGCCATCAGGGTCTTGAAAGGATGGTCCAACCAGGAGAGCGATGGTGCTACCCGTGGGATTCTTAGTGTCTTCATCAATGGTTGGCAATGATGCGTTGCTCGAGCGAGGAGCATCATTGACCGGAACAACACTGACGAGGACGGTAGCATTGTTGCTTAACCCATTTAGATCGTTGTCTAAAAACGCCGTGACTGTCCGTGGATTCGGCGACGGATTGTCTGTCAAATGAATGAATGTCACTCGGGCAAGCAGTCGCTCGATCGCGGCTTGGTTCGCACCTGAGTTGAAGGCTATATCGATTGATCGTCCGCGTCCCGAATAGGTTCCAATGAGTGTTCCCTCGAATGAAACCTGCGTTCCAAAAACAGAGATTTGTCCCGCGCCGATTCCTTCATTTGCTAGGTCAAGGAAATCTCCAACTTGATAATTGCTTCCCACCGACAGCGTCAACTTTCCGCCTGCGAACGTCGGAACGTTTGCCTGAGTGAATATCGCCGATGGAGCCACAAATATAGGCGCGCTGTTTTCCACGAACGTAGAAGGAGCACCTAACTGAATATCGATGGTCTTGTCCCTCGATTGTATGACCTTAATTACCTCTGTTAGATTCCAAGCCCCG
>JANLUJ010000820.1:0-2368 GCA_031363425.1 Pirellula sp. | reverse complement strand
GAAGGCGAGTTGCAGCATCGACGATATCATCTCCTTCGGCAGTACCCATGAATCGGCCAGTCCGGGTAACGCAACAGGTAGAAACAATGCGTTGTTCGACAGAGGGGAATGGATCAATCCAAATAAAGTAAATACACCTGCAAACGCAGCAAATATGGCCGCTTGATTCATCCGTCGATCAATCGCCATCGCGAGCAGGGACGCCCAAAGCAAACTCGTTAAGATGAACCCTTGTTTGAGAATGTGGACCGTGTGCAGATCCGAAAGTAGGTCTGGTCGAATGCGGAACGCAGATTCAACAGTCTTCATTTGATCGGTCAAAGCTTGATTGCCAACTGCATTGGCAGCTAATGCGTCTAGGGCTTGTCGAAGATCTGGCCGAAGGGAAGACTGTTCGGATAATGATTGGATGCCAATTCCTCCGAGAAGTTGATCTGCATAAAGGTACGCCAAGAAGGCCAGAGCAGGAACGCAAGCCAAAACCAAAGCGGGGTAATGACGTTTAGGCGTTGCCAAGAAACTTTGCGCCGATATTTCGAGACCGACAAATATCAAGATAGGGTAAACTGCTGCCTTGGGGATCAGCAGGTAGAAATAACTGAATCCGCCTAAGAGCCCGACTGCACCAACGGTTATTGCCGTTCCGAGCACGTAGGCTGCTTTTCCACCCATTGCCTTGTAAGCGGGATGACCGATGTACGGGGTCGTTTGAGTCACACCTCCAAATAGCCCGGCGATGAAAGTTGCTAAAGCCTCGACGCCTAGAATTTGGCCTGTGGAATAGTCGTCGCCCGCCGCACTTGCAGACTCTGTGCAATCGATACCACCCACTACAGTGCAAAGCGCGAAAGGGATTGCGACTGGCAAGTAGTTAACAGCCGTCCCCATCTGCTTCCACCAATCAAAACCGAGAGCCGACATCCACTCGGTTGGAGGCAACCCTGGTGCCAACGATTCAAACGAGGCGATTGGTTGTCCAGATACGACCAACTGAATGTAGTGAATGATGCCTCCGACCACCAACGCGGCCAGCGTTCCCGGAATCTTGAACGGCAAAGGTACGCGGCCTACCAACGTGGTAAGCACGATGGCTAATGCAACGAGTCCGACGATCGGTTCACGAAAGACGTCCACTAAAGGGATGAAGCTAATGATGACAAGAGCGATGGATGTCAGCGAACCAAAAAGACCTGCACGCGGGATGACTCTTCGGACCCAAGTGCCGGCAAAAGCACAAACGGATTTGAATATCCCTGCGTAGATCATGCAACAAATTCCGATATGCCAAGCAAAGGTCGCAGCCTCATCTGGGAGCGCTCCAGACTGCAATGAGGTCGAATAGGCCGCGCCGACCACGAAGATCGACAATCCAAAAATACTTGGGGTATCTAGACCGAGCGGCATGGCTGTTACGTCCTGCCGTCCGGTTTTTTTTGCAAGTTGGAGTGCCATAAAGAAATACAGCAAGTCACCCACCAAGACGCCGATTGCGGTGCCTGGGATCATTCGACTCAAAACAAAATCGGCGGGCATATTGAACCCCCCGACCAGAAGTCCAACCATTAAGACCAACCCAGCAATATTGTCTAAAAGCAATCCGAAGTAGGCATTTACGTCACCTGACGAAGCCCAACGATATCCACGATTCATTCGCAAACTCCTTGCGCATAACGAAATACAATGGACTGAGAGCCTAACACCCTTGCGAATGCTGTCAATCAATTTTAAAGATTCGATAATAGTTGGTTTGGAACCTTTTGACTTGCATCCCCGCGATCGACTACAATCTAAACCAGGATGGTTTGATTTTATTGGCGTTTCCTTTGCCCCAAACCACCGTTGTTGCGCTTCGATGAACTGCTTGTCGTCGCCGCAGGAAAATGGGATCAACGATGAAACAACAAACGGACACTGCTGCGAACGCGTTGGACTTGCTCGGCTTCGGTGCACAACCGGCGGAACTGAGCGACGAGGAAATCGTAGGTGCCTATTTGGAGTCTCGGAATGCGGAAGATTTTGAGAGACTGGTTCATCGATACGAAAGGGAGCTTTACACGTTTTTGCGTAGGTTTCTTGGCGACGTTCAACAAGCTGAGGATGTCTTCCAGGCGACTTTCTTGAGCGTTCACTTACGAATCGAACAGTTTGAGACCGGACGACGATTCCGGCCTTGGCTCTATGCAATTGCGAGCAACAAAGCCATCGATTACATGCGTCGCAATCGACGTCACCAGGTCGCTAGCTTGGATTCGAAGACCCCATACGGTGATTCCGACGACTCGATGATCAATCACTTGTCCGGAAATGTTGTGCCGCCCGATGAGAAGGCGATGTTCAACGAAATGGGGGCTAGAGTTCGGGCGGCAGT
>JANLUJ010000373.1:0-6778 GCA_031363425.1 Pirellula sp. | reverse complement strand
TCTTGGATTAAGTCGAGGAAGCTCAGGCCGCGGTTTCGATACTTCTTTGCAATCGAAACGACAAGTCGCAAGTTACCAGCGGACAAGTCACGTTTGGCTGCATCGTATTGAATGCGGTGCATTTGGACTCGTTGGCAACGTCGAGCCAACGTCTTCGGTGTTTCGAACGTGATCCTCATCAAGTAGAAAAGCTCGGCTCGAAGCTTTGCGATTGGCATCCCGTCCGAAAAACCTGTGGACTGTGCTTCAATGATGCGTTCACGCAATACGACCATTTGGCCATTGATCGTATTCAATTTTTGAAAAATCGGTTCCAATCGGTTGGTTCTCAAATTCATTTCTTCGATTAATCGAACGGCTTTGTTTCGTCGACAAACCAAGCGTTTCCATGCTTGTCGTCTTTCGCTCAATGGCAAGCTCTTGTTGATCGCAGCGAAGTAGTCGCCGTGATTTCGCAAAAGCAGGTGGCGAAGCGTCTTGATGTTCGGACCAATACGTCGCATGATCGCAATCTTTTCGGAAGCGTTCGTAACGCTAACTTCGATCGTGCGATCCAATCGCAACTTGCTATCCCGCACTTGTTCGAGAAGCTTGGTTGCGCCCTGGAGCATAAAGTCGCTTGCTAGCATCCATTGGCGATAGTCCGTGCGGGTCAGCTCGATCCTCTTTGCAGCACTTACTTCTTCTTGGCGAGTCAGCAACGGGATTTCGCCCATTTGCATCAGATACATTCGAACAGGGTCCTCGGTCGCATCGACCGACTCATTGCCTTCCTCGCCACGAAAATCGTCGCCGGACTCATCTTCAAGGAGGCTTTCTTCATCAGCCGAGTGATCGTCGTCGGCATCTTCCTCCTCTTCCTCTTCGAATCCAAATCCCTCGAGTTCTGCGCCCAAGATGTCACGATCTTCGCTAACATAAGAAGATCCTGATTTTCGGTCCGTTGATTTGTTTCGAGGATTGAATCTCTTGGCCATGGTTGGGTGTACGTCTCGTTGGAGGTAACTAGGGTCAGATGCGGCGGTTTCGCATCAAGTTCCGGCTGATGAAATAAATAGATTGCATTCGGTGTGCCGACTGATTAGGAGCACCCCAAAAACGGCCTTCAACCCTTGTAATTCATTGACGGGGAGGAAACCGGCACGCACCAGCATTTTCCCTATGATGTAGGAATTCCACATTTCGGAGTTTCCCAATCGCAACATGTTTCCAAAACGCCACACGCCGAGCTCGATTTTTCGATGGTTACGCATTCGCAGCTACTCGATGTGGGCTAGACATCCCATGGTGGCGGTACTCGCCGCCGCTTTGACTTCCGTTGCTGCTCAAGAATCGTTGGGAGACATATGGTGCAACGGATTGTTCGTCTGCATCGTCCTCTCGGCCATCCTGGCATTATTGCAATCTTGCAGGCGTCCACAGATTCCTAGACTGTGGCCACAGCTCTGCATTGGGCTTTCTATTGCGATTTTCTTCAGTTTCCACCACTCCTTGTTCCAACGCGATGCACGTCGGCGACTGGACAGTTGGGACAAGAGTATGAAGGAGTTTTCGCAAAAGGATCGGCTGTCGTCCGTCACCTGGAACCCCATTGCCTGCCGAGGAATCGTAGATTCGGCATTCCGGTATCGAAAATCGACCCTGCCAGGCAAAACCGCCGATCCAAACGGAGTGGACTGGCAAAGCCTCACGACGATCCAATTGACCGAGATTCGTTCGGATGGAATTTGGCAGCCAGCGTCACTGGTCATGCCACTGAGTATCGACGGGAAGATTGGCGGCTATTTTCCTGGCGACCGACTTGAAATCTACGGTCAATGGCGCCTCCCGAGTCCACCATCGAATCCCGGTCAATTCGATCAAGCCCGTCGCTTTGCGGAGCTGGGGTATGCGGCTCAAGCCCGTGCGGAATCGATAGATCAAATGAAGAAACGAGACCACCCAATCTGGTTCCGATTGGATCGCTACCTGGCGATGGTTTCTGCAACAGCTCTTCGATCGATCGAACGCTATGTAATTCTGGACCAATCCGAACTGACGGCAGCTTTGGTTCTCGGACAACGCGAGCAAGCTGAATGGCGTTTGCAGGAAGAGTTGCTGTCGACCGGAACCATTCACATGCTATCCATTTCGGGTATGCACATTGAAATGGTGGCTTTGTCTCTGCTGTTGCTGGGCATGCTGCTCCAAATGCCGCGACGAGCATTGCTCGTCAGTATCTGTGGCATTGTCATAGCCTACGGATTGCTTTGTGGCGCCAACCCGCCGGTGGCTCGGGCAACGATCATGCTAACGGGTGTTTGTCTGGCACGCTTGATGGGATGGAATTTTTCAGGCCTGAATTTTTTGGCATTTGCAGGAGTACTCCTGATTCTGTACCGAACGACGGTTGTATTTGAAACCGGCACACAGCTTTCCTTTATGGCGGTTGCCGTCCTCATTTTGTCTTCCAATTCGATAGTTCCACGCGTACCTGCGCTCGAACGGCTCATCGAATCGAAAGCAGGTCATTCTGCGCGAAGCTTGCGGCGCGTTCGAACCTGGTCGTTCGAAATGCTGCGAACTAGTTTCTGGGTTTGGTTTATCACGGCGCCCTTGGTCTGGTCCGCCTTTCACGTTATCAGTCCAATCGCAATCGCGCTCAACCTAATTCTATGGTTGCCAATGCTCTTTGCCTTGATAGCCGGATTAGGCTTGATTGTATTCGGATGGCTTCCACTGGTCGGCTGGCCGTTGGGAGTGATTTGTGGAATCTCTCTGTGGATGGTGCAGGTCCTCGTCGGATGGGGCGAGCAGATTCCGCTTGGGCACTTTTGGATGCGATCGCCACCTGCTTGGTGGCTTTATGCATTCTATGCGGTGGGGATTCTCGCAGCCGCTTGGGTAGGCGTGAAGAAGGCATATGGACGCAGACGTATCGGCATGGTTCTTGGCACTTGGTTCCTCTTTGGATTGACCATCAATCCTACGTTGGATTGGTGGCAACGCTTCTCAACGGGTGAAAATGGAAATCTTGTCTTGACGTTCATCGATGTCGGACATGGAACAAGCATCCTTATGGAAACACCCGACCAAGAGTCGTGGCTATATGACGCAGGGAG
Organism: Pirellula sp.; assembly: GCA_031363425.1. Classification (GTDB taxonomy): domain Bacteria; phylum Planctomycetota; class Planctomycetia; order Pirellulales; family Pirellulaceae; genus JBKCUI01. The sequence goes on along the minus strand of JANLUJ010000373.1, from coordinate 3,677 downwards.
ACTTGGGGACCACCAACGCAGCTACCAAGTGATCGTTGACTCGCTCTGGGCAATGAGGCGGTCCAGAATAAACGGGCTAATCCTTTCTCACGCCGATTCCGACCACTACAACGGCATCGATGGTCTTACGAAACGAATTGCAGTCGACCAACTCTTCTCAACAAGCCAAGTTTACTCACATTCGAGCCCTCTTCTAAGTCAAATACTTGCAGCCACTCGGCGTCGAGGCGTACAACACAAAACCTGGTCCAAAGGGGATTTTCAGCATGGCAAGGGTTGGAGCATGTTGGCATTGCATCCTCCGCAACAGGGTGTATCGGGCACCGACAACGCCAACAGCCTGTGCGTATTGATCGAATTTGCCGGTCGTCGAATCTTGCTCCCGGGAGATTTGGAACCGCCAGGGATGCAAATGCTTGTTTCGCACGCATCGACCAAGGTAGATGTCTTAATGGCTCCCCATCATGGATCGCTCAATTCGAAATCCGATGCGCTCTTGAAATGGTGTAGCCCAGAGACAGTTGTCATTAGTGGCTCGACTCGCGCTGTCTCGCCTCGCGTTTTGGAAGCCTTTGAAGCGGAAGGTCGCGAAGTTTTTGTAACGGCTCGTGATCATGCAATAAGAATCGAAATCGCCAAAGATGGCTCCATCGAAAAAAAACACTGGGTCGTCGATCGCTGGACAAGACTATAGCATGTAGGTCCGGCTGTCCTCAGCCGGATATTGCTCGCAGTTGAAACTGGCAATATGGAACCTCATGTTCGATACGAGAGCCGCGGCCAGCTCTATTTGCGCCGAAGCCTCAGTCCCTCTGTGAGCGGCTAGGCGCTAGCCGCCGGTATCGCAATTCCATTTGCGCTGCGATTTCTGTCACCCGCGGCTAGCGCCTCGCGGCTCACTAAGGAACGGGTCAATAAGTTTTCCGTGTTGCAAGCGTCAACGTATGGCGCTCGCGATGACGCACCTTAAACGATGCACACCTACCTTCGTTTAGCGATTGTCTTCATTGCAGAAACGAACTCCTCCTGCCACATGGTGCTGTCGTGCTCTGCAGCTCGAATCACGATTCGGCATTTCACCTGGGCTTTCGTCAGCACTTTGTGCAAGTATTGTACGTTTGAATGAAAACGAGAGTCCCATCTGCCTGTGACCAAGAAAAACTCATTCGAGAGTTTCGGACCCTTACTCAATTCGTACCGATCTCCGGCAAGGGCGCACGCAATGACGTAACCATAAATGTTCGGATGTCTGATTCCCATCGTCGCCGCAAACGATCCACCATTGGAAAATCCAAATACCACTCGCGATTTGGCCTCAGCGGGAAGCAAGTACTTTTGTTCAGCCCATTTCAATACTTCATCCGAAAAAAAAGATTCGTGTAGCGCAAATCGAATTGGATCGAGGGAGGGTACATACTCTAGCGCCCTAACATTTCGACGGACGTCGTCGCGACTTAGAACTACCTCTCCGCGATAGACGCCGCTATGTGTCCCAATGATTGCAAATGGGGGCAAGTCGCCAGCTTCGATGAGCGGGTCCACGACATGCGCGTATTGCTCTACGGCATCGCCATCCGACATATAAACTACCATCGCTACTTTGAGATTTGGATTTGGCATGTAAACGCTGACAAACCTAGATTCTGCAAGTGAAGTGCTCTCGAGGTCGTGTTGCTCGACGGAGCCAACTAGCGAGTCGCTGAAACGCAATGGTGAAGGGGCATCAGGACCACGCCAATTTCGCCGCACCGTACCACCGATTGGCTTGCCATGCAGAGTTGCGACAAAACCGTAAGTCAAGATTCCATGCTCGAGATCGGGGAGCATTGCTTGGGTGGTCCAAACGTCACTTCCGGCGATTCTCTTCATCGTTTTGCTATGAGCTGCATAGTTAACTTGTACGCTGTCTGCTTCGGCTTGGTGAAAGAATGTCATCTTGCCAGCCTCGAGCCAAGCCGATGCTTTTTCAACCTTTGCTCGCTCGATCAACACGGTGGCCGCTTCCGATGCCACACTCAAAGGTTGCGTGTTTTGTGCATAAATCCATGGCGGAAATATGCCGATGACGATGAGCAGTACCGCAGCGCGGCAATCAAAAAATTGACTCTTCAACATTAGGTCCTCCAGCTGTTGAGCAGTCGATGATAACTTATCGTAGCTGAATTCGCGAGAATTAAGCGAGTCCGATTGCAAGTCTTCAACAAGCAATGCAAAATACTCGACGGCATAAGTTAGATCTCCGAGGGAATAAACGATGAAGTTAAGTTTAGTGAGGCTATGCGTGGCCTTCGCCTGCTTGTGCTATTCGATTGTACAAGCTCAAGAAGTTTCCTATTTCCGACACGATCAAGGTGTTGCAACGGGAAAAAAACCGCTGCCTAGCGACTTTGAAAACGATGCCAAGCTGTTGTGGCGGACACCTCTCGACAAAGGGCATTCCACTCCGTGTGTTTGTGGTGAATCGATATATTTAACGACTTTCCAAGCCGACGAAAAGGAATTGGCAACGGTTGCAATGGACCGAGCCACCGGACGGATCCAATGGAAACAGGTGGTGCCCACGAAGACGCTGGAGGCGTTTCACGTTACTGGCAGCCCCGCCACTGCGACTCCTGCTTGCAACGGTCGCCAGGTGTTTTCGTTCTTCGGCAGCTACGGGATGTTGTGTTACGATCTCGACGGAAAGCTCTTATGGGAAAAGCGAATGGGGCCGTTTCAAGATGAGTTTGGAGCATGCAGTTCCCCAGTCCTTGTTGATGGCTTGGTTATCTTGAACGAGGATCACGACCTGGACAGCTTCCTTATTGCCATGGACCAGCGATCAGGCGAGACCGTTTGGCGGGTGCCCCGCGAAGATGCAACGCGAAGCTACTCCTCACCCGTCGTCCTTGAACGCAATGGTACAAAGGAAGTTTTGGTTGCGGGATCACTTCAACTTTCGGCTTACGATGCGAGAACTGGCGTCAAACGGTGGTGGTTCAATGGCCTATCGAGGATTGTCGATTCAACACCAGTCATTCAGGACGGCGTGATCTATATCGCCACCTGGACTCCCGGTGGTGATCCTGGTGATCGCATCGCCATGGAGCCATTTATGGAGGCGCTCGGAAAGTATGACACGAACGACGATAAAATGATTTCAAAATCGGAGTTGCCCGCCGGGAGTCCGGTGGTCGATCGATTCTTTCGAATCGATTTGAACCAAAATGAAAAACTGGAAGAAAACGAATGGAATCGCCATGCAGCGGTTTTTGATCGAGCTCAAAACGTTGCGATGGCCATTGAGCCGGGTACAAGTGGTGAACTAACAAGCCGATTCGTTAAGTGGACCCACACTCGCGGGCTCCCGACCGTACCCAGTTCCGTCGTTCATGAAGGAGTCATGACCATGGTTAAGGATAGCGGCATTGTAACGATGATCGATGTCGCCTCCGGTCAAATGCTTCACCAGGGTCGCGCCGAAGGTCGAGGCAACTACTATGCCTCGCTGATTGCAGGAGATGGAAAAGTATTCATGGCGAGTGAAAGCGGTGTCATGACTATTATCAAAGCAGGTAGGGAATGGAGCATCCTTTCGTCCCATGACTTTGGAGAACGAATGATGGCAACGCCTGTTATTTCCGACGGTGTCATGTTCATACGTACAGAGGAAGCGTTATACAGCTATTCAAAAAAAT
>JANLUJ010000786.1:0-2466 GCA_031363425.1 Pirellula sp. | reverse complement strand
GTCAAGTGATAGGGCTGTTTTTGCGCCGATGGTCCCAGATGTCGTCAGTCCCATGTGCGCCACGATAATGTCAGCTCCGGCATCCGTCAACGCGCGGGCCTGAATCGAATCAAATGCATAGGGAGTTGTCAGCAGATCGAGTTCGTGCGCTGCGGCGATGCAGTCGATCTCCAACTGAAAGCTCATGCCTGTTTCTTCGAGATTCTCTCGAAACGTCCCGTCTATCAGTCCAACCGTTGGGAAGTTCTGGATACCTGCATAGCCGAGCGCCTGTAGTTCGCGAAGAAAAAAATCGCGGATGAGAAACGGATCGGTCCCGCACACACCAGCCAAAACCGGTGTCGTCCTTACTGCAGTCAAAATCTCAGGAGCAAGATCTTTGACAATCTGATTTGCATTGCCATACGGAAGCATTCCCGCTAACGAACCGCGTCCGGCCATGCGATATCGCCCCGAGTTATAAACGACGATGAGGTCGATCCCAGCAGCTTCCTCGCATTTTGCAGAAATGCCAGTTCCAGCGCCGCCGCCAATGATGGGCCTTCCCGCTTTCAACTTCTCGCGAAAGTTAGCCAGGATGGATTCTCTGGTTTTGGCCATGCTATTCATTCTCAATCGAGTTAAGTTTCATTCTGGTTTAGCAATAGATGAGTCTCGGCGTTTCGACCATATCGCTCGAAAGGTGTCGACCAAAGCTGCTGCGAATTCCGGATCATTGATGTGCAATGACAAACGACGAATGGTGCGATCGTTTGTCTGAACCACCGCTTGTTCCAGTTCTTCGAACAAGGCTTCATCTGCCTCTGGGTTGTGAAAAGGCTGGCCTTTGGCGTCGAGAGCTGAGAGCCCTTTTTCTGGGATCAAAATCGCGATAGGACTATGTGACCGATTTACTTTTTCTGCAATCCAACGAGCACACAGACGGTTTTCTACCGCGTTCGTTCGCAGCAAAGTTATCAGAGGATTATGAACGTGCAATTGCCGTTCTTTAAACTGAACCGGGACGGTCGACATCGCGCCGAAATTTACCATATCCAATGCGCCGAGGCTCATCACATAAGGAACCCCGCTCGAAATGATCGCATCAAAGCGATCGGAGCCAGCTGGAAAGATTCCTCCGACGATCTCATCTGCAACTTCGGTGGTAGTAATGTCCAAAACGCCACGTATCAATCGAGAATCAACCAGCTTGTCCAACGACTTTCCGCCGGTTCCAGTTGCGTGAAAGACCATCGCGTCAAAGCCGTCCTCTTCCAATGCTATTCGAACGGCATTTACGCATGGTGTCGTCACGCCAAACATGGTCATGCCGACGGTCGGCTTTTCCTCGACAATACGTCTAGGTCTGTACTTAACCATTCCGGCCAATGCATTTGCGGCGTTGGAAAGAATCTGTCGGGATACGCTGTTGATGCCTGCAACGTCCACAATCGATGGGAACATATTCAAGTCGCTGCAGCCTACATACGCAGATACATTGCCACCGGCGACGGTCGAAACCAAAACCTTGGGTAGCCCGATCGGCATAGACCGCATCGCAGGAGAGATCATCGCTGTACCGCCTGATCCGCCTAGTCCGATTACCCCCAACACTTGACCAGCTGAGTCTTCACGAATTAAGTATTTCTGCAGCGCCACGCCCATCGCCTCGACCGCGCGACCACGATCTTTTTGGGCTAAGACTATTTCACTGCCCTCTGGATGGCATGCCGCAACCACTTCTCGACGTACATTCGGTTGAATGCTCGGTGGCAAAAAGGTCCCAATGTCGACCGTCACAACGGGAATACCAATACTACTGAGTAGTTCGGAGACAAACATCAGCTCAGAACCCTTCGTGTCCATGGTGGCGATGGCGTACACGGCCGGTAACTGTCTATTGGATTGTTGTTCCATCTAATTCAAGTATGCTTGCGTTCGGAAAAGAATAGCTGAATGCACCGCTTTTCGTGGCCGGATAGGGGGTCATTCTGACCATGCAAAACCGACTTTTCCATTACTTGGCTAAGCGAGCTCCGAGAGGTACGAGTTCGTTGAAGCGATCGACATGCTCTTTAGCGGTCCAAGAAATCCCACGAAACAAAAGAACGCGGAAGATTGGATCGTCGAACGTCCAGCTATAGTGACCGGGAATGCTTACAAAAACACGACCGGCACCTTTTTCATAAGCCCAAATCTGTGGCGTCGCTTCGCCCTCTTCGGTGCTCGTGCCGAACAGTGTGACGTTGCTCAGGTTGCCAGTCAACTTCCAGTAGCTCTCATCGTACAACTTCAATTTGTCGATGTTGCGCATGATGGGGTGGTCTGTATTGTGCATGTCCAGAGTCAATGGTCCGTGTCGATAACGAATGCTGCCCCCCTTGGATGCAAGACCAATTCGAGTCGAAAACTCGGCCACACGATCATCGCCATTCACAGCCCAGTGAATATAGACCGCACCTCCACCGCGAGCCAAATACGCATCGA
>JANLUJ010000721.1:0-9773 GCA_031363425.1 Pirellula sp. | reverse complement strand
CACCGGATGCGAACGATATCGAAGACCTTGCTGGCAACGATCTAGCTCCCTTGGCATGGACTTACACGGTGGCTATTTCGGTCGCACAGCAGCCACCGGTCTTGGCCGCGATCCCCGACCAGACGATGCCAACTTCGCAAGATTTCATAAATCTCTCGCTATCAGCGACGGATCCCAACAACGACCCATTGACCTTTACCGCATCGGCGCAGAGTGCGGAATACAATCTCGATCAAAGCTTGGGACTTGGATTCGCGGGTGGCAATGAATACCTCAACTATAGCGGTTTGAATGAGAAGTGGATGACCGGGACTGGTGGGACATGGTATTACATTACTCCTAACGGTAGGCTATTCCGTTGGAACGGTGGAGTTCCGGCGAATGACACACTGATTGCCAATTTGAGTTCAAATGATTATTCCGATACGTCGCTTCTTTGGAATGCAGCAGCTAATAACGCACCTGCGATAGTCTCGGTCGGCGGCAACACGTTGACAATCAATCCAAATTCAGGTTTCGTGGGATACTTTTATGTAACGGTCGTAGTCAGTGATGGACAAGGTGGCACCGACACAAAGTCTTTCAAGGTGACCGTTACGTGACTTCAAGTTAGCGCGACGCAGTAATAATTGTCGTAGCCGAAGTCGTGAGACTTCGGTCCGAACTCTCACGAGTTCGGCTACGTCTGACAGTTATTTTTGCGCCCGTCCTGGATACAAAATGAATGCCGATCAAGCTGAATTGAACGAGGTAAGATTTTTCAATGGTTGTTCATCGGAATGGTTGCAAGCCTGGCGTTTGTTTCTTTCGGGAAACCTGGACATCGCTAGAGAGAAATGGCAATTGATTCTCGAACGTTACCCGGACGATCTCGATGGGCAAGTTGGCATCGCCCTCTTATATCCAAAGGAACACGAGAACGAGTCGTCATCCGAAGAGATAAAGTGCTATTGGCGATTGGGACAGTCACTTCGCTATTTACAGCGATTCTCAGATGCTGCAGAAGTTTATGAGTTGTGCGTAGCGAAACAGCCAACATGGATGAACGCCAAGATGATGCGGGCGTTCTGCTTAGTCGCGGTGGGTAGAACGCATGAGGCGATTGCGTACTTAAATGAGGTTCTTGAAACGCAACCGGACTTGGCAATTGCCAGAAAAAATTTGGGCTTAGCTTACCTGGCAGCGGGAGACTTGGAACGAGGATTTGCAGAGTACGAGTATCGATTTGAAGACCTTAACCCACCGCTAGCGAACTATCCGCAACCGATATGGCAAGGCGAGGCTTGCCCCAGGCGTGGAGCTGCGATCTTGCTTCAGTGCGAACAGGGATTGGGAGATATGATTCAGTTCGTGCGATATGCGAAGCTCGTCCAACAACGCGACTTTCGAGTTCTCTTGAGTGTTCACCCCTCTCTAACCAATTTATTTCGATCTTGTCGAAACATCGATGTCGTCGTTCCACACGGTCTGGAACTACCGCCGTTTGACTTTAGAATATCGATCATGAGCTTGCCTCGAGTTATGGGAACAACTCTTCAGACCATTCCAGCGGAAGTTCCCTATCTCGAGCCCGATCACTCCCGAAGCGCGAAATGGAAGAAGCGGCTTGACCAGCATGCAGGCTTTCGAGTTGGAATTGTCTGGCAAGGAAACCGAAAACATCCGTTCGACCACTTTCGTTCTATTCCACTTGCTGCTTTCGAACCTTTAGCAAAACTGCCTGGGGTACGACTGCTCAGCCTTCAGAAGAATGCTGGCACGGAACAGCTAAATAGTCCGGGACTTCCGTTTGAGGTTATTAACCTTGGAGAGACCTTGGATGTGGATTCACTTGGGCAGGTCTTTTTGGATTCTGCCGCCATCATGAAGTCCTTAGATCTTGTGATTGCTTGTGACACCTCTATCATTCATCTTGCGGGCGCGCTAGCCGTGCCGGTTTGGTTGGGGCTAGGACTGGCGTCGGATTGGCGCTGGTTCCGCGAACGCGAGGATAGCCCTTGGTATCCAACTTTGCGCATCTTTCGACAGCGTATACCAGGCGAATGGACAAGTGTCATCGACGACATGGCACGAAAACTCAAGCAACTGGATCGCTATAGGAATGTGCGGAATTGTTGGCCTTCGAAGTTTCAGGACGAGATGTAATCAAGCAAAGAACTTGTGGGACATCAAAAACGCGGGAAAGCAGTCAGATTCTGAGGCGAACGGAGGGTTCCGATATATCTAGCACGACGCGCAAGTTAGTGAATCTAATCCCCAATTCACTAGCTTGCGCGTCGTGCTAAGGTAGTTTTCAGACTGCCGCAAGCATAAGAACTATTGAGCAGGATATCCATCTTCATTTTAAGTGTTCAGACAGCATCCAATGAAAGAAACAAGAAACATCAACTTGACTGCGTCTATCAATTCGCTGGGGTACGGAATCGTTGGACTGAATACGCTTCTTGCACTTAATGAACTTGGCTGCAAAACGGCACTTTGGAGCATTGGTGCGGTTGAATATCCGCTTGATAAAACCGACAGCGTGAACGCTGCCTTGGACGCAGCTTTGAGTTACGATCGCGAAGCTCCGTCCATTCGTATTTCACCACATATCAATTTAGCGCAGCACGTAGGAAAAGGAGTACATGCAGCCATCAGCTACTTCGAGCGTGATAGACTTCATGCCTATGAGATCAAGCAACTTCAGAATCAGGATGTTGTAATTGCATCCTCCGAATGGATGCGAAAACTGTTAGCAAAACAGATTCGAGGACCGAAATTGGCAATCGCCCGTCCAGGTGTCGACCCGGCCCTATTTCATCCCTATGTTCTTGACTTCCATACGGAAGAGGCGCGAAGAGCGGTGCCGAATGAATGCGAAACAATCATCGGCAACAACCCTGCTGCGGTCGCACCCGGTTCGACCGTATTCTTAGTAGTTGGCAAGTGGGAAATTCGAAAAGGGCATGACGTGTTGGCGTCGCTATTCTCGAGAGCGTTTACCGAACGCGATAATTTCAAATTGATTTTGGTAACAGTCAATCCGTTCCTCAGCCAGGCCGAGCATGACGCTTGGGCAGGCCAGTTCGCTATGTTTGGCGACAAGGTCGAGATCCACCATTCTCGACTTCCTGACCAAGCCAGTCTTGCGAGAATCATGTCAAAAGCCGATTGTGGAATATTCCTTTCGCGTGCTGAGGGATGGAACCTCGATGCTGCGGAAATGTTGGCTATGGGAAAACACATTCTCATCACGAATTTTTCCGCTCACACCGAATTCGCGACATCTCAGAACGCTTGGCTCGTCGATATCGACGAACTTGAACCGTGCTTCGATGGCAAATGGTTCAACGGATTTGGGTGCTGGGCGAAGATTGGCCAACCTCAACAAGATCAAGCGATCTCGCACCTGCGAGCAATTCATCAATTAAAGCAGCTTGGGCAACTTGGCACAAACTGGCCAGGAATAGAAACCATGAAGAAATTCACTTGGAAGTCCTTTGCACAAAGTGTCCTGGACGCTGTCTCGTGAGCTTGGCGTTTTGCCGTATCACCCATTCGTAATACCGCGGCTAGCGCTTGCGGCGTAGTTCAATCTCAATCGTTAAGTTGGACAGAATCTTCGCACATCTTTTGAACCATGTTGGTCCAATTCCGGGCGAATAGTTTACCATCACACAGCGGCGATGCCAGCATTTGATCTCGCAAGCAGCCTCGCCATAGCTCAAGACGTTGGCTCGAATTTGCAAGCTCGATGGCGAGCGTTTCGTACGCGTCACGATCCTTGGCTATGAGTTCGTCCATCCCAATATTGCTCAAATGGCTTGTTGCATGTCGACTAGCGAATGTGTCACCTGAGAATGTGACGACCGGCACTCCCATCCACAATGCCTCACAGGTAGTGATACCGCCCGAGTACGGGAAGGTATCCAGCGCGATGTCGATCGACCGGTATCCCGAGAGCATTTCAAATCCCGTGGATTTTCCAACGAATTCCAAGCGTTCTTCGTCGATGGAGTACTCTCGAAATACGTTCCTAATGCGAGAGGCAATCGAAATGCAGTCATACCCCTTGTATTGCAGTCTCAATCGAGACTTTGGAACACCTCGAAGTATTCGCGCCCAAGAATGCAAGACTTGCAGATTCGCCTTGGCCGGTTGGTTCATGCTACCGAAAGTTACATGTCGGTTCCGCAACATCGGCAGCGGAGTTATCGCGACAGAATCTGTAGGGGGAGGGAAGCAGACGTATCCATCGGGCATGCGAATGACCTTCTCCAAATAATACGCATCGGAGGTGGCAGGTATCTGCCACCTATCAGCCACCAAATAGTCCATGCTGGTGAGCCCCGTCGTGCCCACGTATCCCATCCAAGTACATTGGATCTGGGCGGGCCTTCGGCTGTACAGTCCCATCCTTCTACCAGCATGGCCATCCAAATCGAATAGCACATCTATGTGGTCTTCGAGTATCGTGCGGGCTAGAGAATCATGACTCATCGCAGAAGTCGCTCGCCACACACCGCTACTTTGACGAAGGGCATTGGTCAGGATGTCGTTGCGACTTCTGTCGCTGTACATGGCAATAGTGAGCAGTGACGGATCACCATGAGAGAGAAAGGAGTTAAGGAATCTCCCGACGGGATGTTGTCCGAATCCATCCGAAACGAATCCGACCCTGAACGGTGTACTTGGATCGTGCCTTCTTCGCTTGGAATCGCCCTCACTCGCTGCTGGTTCGCAGAATCTTTTGCCAAAAGCGACATGGGATTCCAGCAGCCCTTTTTCGGTAACTCCGGGTTGATACTGAAGATTAAAAAGGTAGCGACTGTAGGCGTGCTCGTAGGACGGTCGTAACGCGATTGCTCTTTCGTAACAAACGCTCGCCATGTCTAGTTCGCATACATCGGTCAAAGCAATTCCTAGATTCACAAATGCTTCTGCAACTGTGGGATCTGCTTGAATGGCTCTCTGAAAAGAATCGCGAGCCTCGTCTAATAAGCCAACTTTTCGGTAGGCCGTTCCGAGATTATTAAGTGCATTTGCATTGTTGGGCCTCAGTTGAATGGCTTGTTTAAAGGCGTCAATGCTCTGGCGAGAATCGTTGAGTACCTGCAGTGCGTACCCAAGCTCATTGAATGATTCCGGCGATCGCAGTCTTTGAGCTAGGTAACGAAGTACTGGTAGGATGGAATGGGTTGTTCCACCGCGCAAAAGCGTGTCGCGAGTGAATACCTGTAGCTCTTCCAGACGGTCCGAACCGAGCTCGCAAGCCCGGCAGAATGATACCAATGCCGCTTCCGGTTTTCCAGTTGCAGCAAGTAGTTGACCCAGCTGAAAGTGAAAGTCGGATACCTCTGGTGCAAGGCTCGTGACTCGCTGCATGAGCGTAATGGCTTGGTCCAGCTGATTAGACATTGCCAAAGCCATTGCCAATGACTGCATGTAGTGAGAGTGACTCGGTTCAAGAGACAATGCGTTCTCGAAGAACTCGGTGGCTTTGGCTACATCCTTTTGGCGTATTGCAATCACCCCTAGTCGATGATTTGCGAAGGCGTGATGTGGATCGATTTGCAGAACCTGCTTGTAGCCAGACTCGGCGTCTTGCCAAGCCCCCTGCTCGAAAAAGCCATCGGCTCGGTGAACCATTTGCTCTAACACGTTCATTGCTGTCCTCTTCGGTCCGTTTCAGCATAGGCTCGGAGTTGATCTGCAATGTGGCCAAAAACGTGCTGCCAGTCACCCGAAGTAGTTTGCCGGAACAATCGCATGGTTGGATACCAAGGCGAGTCTTGGCGATCTAGCAGCCAACGCCAGTCGGCCACCTTCGAAAGTGCGAGCCAAACGGGAACTCCCAGCCCGCCAGCCAAATGCGCGGGCGCGGAATCAACGGTGATGAAAAGGTCGAGGTTCTTCATGAGGGCTGCAGTGTCCATAAATGCACCGCCATCTGAATCGAGTTCGCTTCCGAAATCGACTAGGTCAAACTGGTCGCGAATCGCTTTAACGTCGTCGCTGCCATGTCCTTTCTGTAGGCTGATCAATGTCACGCCATCTATTTTGGCCAATGGCGCAAATGCCGCCAAAGGAATGGAACGGTCCTTGTCGAATTGATGACATGGATTGCCTCGCCATGCAATTCCAATGCGAAGGCCAGTTTCAGGGCCTAACATTTTTTTCCACTTGTCAACTCGGTCTGGGGCAGCGGACAAATAAGGTACGTTTTTAGGCAAGGATTGTAACGTTGTTCCAAAAACCCGGGGCAGACTCAACAACGGCGACTGAAAATCAAAGTCCGGAAGTTCGTCTCCAGCGGCAACCAAACAGTCGACTCCAGGACAAGATTTTAGCAATGGCAGGAGTGATCGTGGTGCCTCGAGAACAATCCGCCCTACACGTGGCTTGACCAACTGGACGTAGCGACAAAACTGAAGCGTGTCGCCAAAGCCCTGCTCGCAGTAAACGAGTACAGTCTTGCCCGGCGCAGTTTCGCCATTCCATAACGGCTGCGGCAAACCTCGCGGGGAAAAGCAGGATGTTTGCCAGCGGTATTCATATCCTCGAAATCCTTCCTCCAGGTCGCCTCGAACCAAGTGAATCAAGGAAAAGTTGAAATGCGCTTGAGCCTTTTTTGGGTCGATCGCCAAGGCGTGTTGGAAACATTTTTCTGCGTGATTGAAATTGCCTTGCATGGCACACACGGAACCAAGACCCACTTGGGCATTCGCATTATTGGGTTCGAGGCGCATTGCTCGACGGTAATGGTCAGCTGCTAGATTTAGATTGCCTAAGTCAGAAAATAGTTTTCCCAAGTTGTGGTGGGCGGAAACATCATCCGGATTCAATTCGATGGCTTTCTTGAGACTTGCCTCGGCTGGTCCATATTGCCCCAACTCCCTTTGTGCGTTGCCAAGATTCGAATGGAACTGTGCGGACTTAGGGGCGATAGCGATCGCTTTCCAAAAAAGGTCGCAAGCTTCCTCATAGTGTCGATGGTCTGCGAGCAGGACCCCCAATCCAACGTACGCATCAGCCGAATTGGGATCCAACTGGATTGCCATCCGATAGCCTGTTTCCGCTTCGAGAACTTGGCCTCGTTCGGATTGAATCTTGCTCCTCGATACAATGGCGGGTACGTAATTAGGTTGGATTTGTAGAATATGCTCTAGGCATTCGATCGCTTTCGCTGGTTGCAGCAATTGCCCGTATATCGCAGCCAAAAACTCAATCGCGGAGATGTTTTTTGGTGACAGCTGGAGAGTCTTGAGCAAGCACTCAACTGCGTCCGGAAGCCGATGAAGTTCGAAGAGGGCTTTACCAAGATTGAAGTGCGCTTCCGCGAATCGCGGTGCATACTTAACTGCATGGCGAAAGGCGATTTCCGCTTCGATGCTTCGATTTAGCCAGGCGAGAGCGATCCCCTGCAGATTCCAAGTATCGGCGACTCTATGATTCATCGAGCGAGCGAGCTCAAAATGAATAATTGCCTCAGAGAGCTTCCTTTGATTTAGGCAAACCATACCTAGGCGATACCAACCCTCCGCAAGATCGGAACTCGATGCAAGGACTTTTCGGTACTCGATTTCTGCTCCTGCGAAATCGCCAAGCTGTTCGAGGCTTCGCCCGGCCGCCAAAGGATTGCTGGCCGCATTCATAGTAACCCAATCAAATCAATCAAAGTGCGAGCCCCTGCTCCGCGCAGTGAGATAGAGCCACAATCGCCACAACCTAATTGTCGTTGGTTCAAAGAAACCGGAAGCAGGTTGTCGGGCTGACTGCGCAAGTAAAAAAGCTGTCTAACATGGTAAACGCTTTCATCCTGAAGAGCAACGGAGCGCTGCTTCAGAAGGCTAGCGCACCAAAAGAAAAAAAGCCATCCTAAATAAAGCGACAGGATCGAGAATGGTCCGGCTACCATCCTGAAGGGAACGCATTATCGTCTTTTTGAACCACGGAAAACTCAGAACACACGGAAGGGAAAATGAGTGACCCTTTCAGTACCAGCAGGACATGGTGAGTTTGCTTTTTCCGTTAAGAGTCAGTAGTATGCGGTTTTGCGTTTTTCCTCAGCAGTTAACTCGATAACTTTCCATGCAAGTTCTTTGCCGCTATTGAAGTCAGGTTTCCAATGTTCATCACATCCGACAATAAAGTCGTTGGCTTTGAAGAACTGGCAACGGGAAATTCAAACCTAGCGATCGAGTTCTTAAGAAACTGTGCTCAGAGTTCGATTGGAAATCAAGCCAACGCGATTTACCAATACCTTTTACTTTTCGCAACGTATAGTTATTCATCTCTACCAGTTGCCGATGCTATTCATCTGTACAACCAGTATTCTTCGGGCGTCAGTGATATAGAAACGCTCTATTTGATTAAGGAGAGGATTGCATCACGGCTACGGTACGAGCGCTCGGTGTCCAAGAATATGTCGACAGCAATTCGAAATAACTACTCTTTTAGCATTCGAGACAAGCCTTCTGAGAATTCCGAATGTCCGGTATTCGTCATCACCATTCCACAGCATCAAAGTCGATTTTGGAGACTCTATGCTAATGCATTTCAGTTGGGAATCACGTCATTGGAACCTCGAGGAATTTCTGGTTCCGAAATCGATCTCACCGCCAAAAACATCCAATTCAATGCTTCACCAGGTGATTTGGGATGCCTAGCCAGCCATGTACAAGTGTGGCACGAAATAGTTAATGAAAATTTGAAGTTCGCTCTCATTCTAGAGGATGATGCGGTATTGACAGGAAGGCCACCGATCGACTCGCTGGGTAAAACGTTAGCAGGCATCGACATCATTTTTGTCAACAACAGAATAGTTCCCAGTTATAATTCGATATCCGTTTTTGAGATCACAAGTGAATCGAATTTCTGTCTTCCTATTGTGAATGGATGTGGCACCGACGGGTATATCGTTACGCTCCAAGGAGCGCAGAAACTACTGGAAATATTCGAGGTGATATTTGCTCCAATCGACGTCCAAATATTGTCCCATCTACAAGGCGATTATTTTAATATTGAGCACTGGGAGCAAACAAGGCAACAGCGGCAAAGCAGGATTAGGCTCAATGCTTGCAGATTATTTCCTTTCCTTGTCGAACACCCTCCCATGAACTGGTCGACTTCCGTTCAAAGGTTTAAAAGAAACTTTTGCCCAGGCTTGTGGGCCGGAGAAGCGTGACCCCAAAAAATCGTGCGTTTGCCCCCCTTGGTGGCCAGGTTAGTGATATTCAAGGAGATTCTCTTCACTGACTCCACGGTATTTCTTGAGTGTGTTCAACAGTGATTTTGCCGAATCGGTCCAACTGAACTCTTGTAGATCATTCCCTGCTTGCACGGCAAGTTGCCGAACCCTGTCGCGGTTGTGGTACGCATATTCGATTTGGGATACCAGTTGGTCGACGGAAGGCTCTTCCCAGTCGGCCCATAGCTGTCCATCTTCCTGATAGATTTGGAATGGTTCCAATCGATCGAGGAGCAATGCATTTTCCCTCGTTAAGATGTTTTTGTGGCCGCTAGTGAGGGACGCGATTACCGGCTTACCACACGCCATGTATTCCATCAACACGAGGTTGGTGCCCCCCTCACATCGGTTTGGAAAGACACCAATATCCGTCGTGGAATAAAGGTCTTTCAAGTTTTGGTTGTCCATCAAATCGTGTGTAATGATTCTCGAGGAGTCCAGACCATTTTTCTTGTATATGTTCTGCATGAATTCCTGCCAGTCATTACCGCTTACCTGCCAGTCAATGTACTTTGAAAACCGGAAAAGGCGGATCGACTCA
>JANLUJ010000696.1:0-3973 GCA_031363425.1 Pirellula sp. | reverse complement strand
AGCATTGAGCATTTACTGCCCGCCCGAGGTGGTTCCAATCGTGCAAGGTTGGATCAGATCCAAGAATTGAGTAAAATCCAGCTCGACCAACGGGCGAACGTCGACAGCGAACTGGAGGCCGCAGTTCAATCCTACGAAATGGCTTGGCGGATGCAGAGCACCGCTCCTGAACTATTGGATTTTTCGACCGAAACGTCAGAGACTCTACGCCTTTACGGTTTAGATCAAAAGGAGACCAAATCTTATGGTCGCAAATGCTTGTTGGCCCGGCGGCTTTGCGAAGCCGGAGTTCGATTCGTACAAGTCAACTATGGTGACAACTCCGCTAATCCTGCTTGGGACCAGCATTCTAATTTGCCGAAACACGCGGATCATGCACTTGCCGTGGACCAACCCATAGCCGGCCTTCTCGCCGATCTCGCACAGCGAGGACTACTCGAGGATACCTTGGTGTGGTGGGGGGGCGAGTTTGGTCGGGCTCCCTATGCACAACAAAACGGGACAGGTCGCGACCACAATCCCGGCGGATTCACCATGTGGCTTGCGGGCGGAGGCGTTCAGCCCGGCATCGCATACGGCCGTACCGATGACTTTGGCCACCTCGCGATCGAGAATAAAGTGCACATGCATGATATGCATGCAACGATCCTGCATTTGCTTGGGATCGACCACGAAAAGCTGACGTTCAAGCACGCCGGCCGAGATTTCAGGCTCACCGACGTCCATGGACAAATCATTCGGGGAATCCTTTCTGAGGCATAGTGCTGGGCTTTAACTATCGGTTTTGAAGGATGACGCTTATAGTACACCAATGCAAAACACTGAAGTAGATGAATTGATGGGCCTTGTGCCGCCAAAAAACTCCGTCATGGGAGTTGTGCATGTGAGCCGGCCGATGCTCCACCCCAATATCTACCGTCGACGCATCATCGAGGTCGAGGGAAATCCAGCTCCAGGCCAATGGGTCGCCGTCTATCACCAGCAATTGCCGTTAAACTCCAGAAACGGCGAACACCAAGAGCGAAGCGATTCTCCGTACAAACCGCGGACTCAAAAGGCGCAGGAACCAAGTGGCACGCCACAGCTGTTCGCCTACGGGATCTACAACCCGAAATCCGAGGTTGCAGTACGGCTCTATTCCTGGTGGGGACAATGGCCCGACGAAGCGTTCTGGCAACTCAAAGCTCGCGAAGCAGTCTCGTTACGACGCGACATACTCCGCCTCGATGAATCCACCGACGCATATCGTGTTTTGCATGGCGAATCCGATGGCACGCCTGGACTGGTCGTCGATCGATACGGCGACTGCTTGAGCGCCGAAGTCTTCAGCCTAGGTATGTCGAAGCGATGCGAACCCATACTTGAAATGTTGGCCAATGAACTTGGCACGAAGCATTACCTCATTCAAGAGTGTCCGCAGTTCATAAGCCAAGAAGGTTGTACTGTACCGAATCGTTCTTCTGTTGACTTGCCGCCAGTCGTTACCATCACCGAAAACGGCGTAAAATATAAGGTTCATTTCGGCACCGGCCACAAGACCGGTTTCTTTTGCGATCAACGGGACAATCGTCGTAAGCTGGCCGAACTATGCAAGGGGAAAACGGTTTTGGATCTTTGCTGTTATACCGGTGGCTTTGCCGTCCAAGCGGCCAAAGCTGGACAAGCGTCCGAAGTGACCGGTGTCGATCTCGATGCCGAACCATTAGCGTTTGCCAAGAAGAACGCCGATATCAACCATACGCGTGTTCGCTTCGTTCAATCGGATGCCTTTGCATTCATGCGCGACATGCAACGCATCGGTCGACAATACGACGTCGTCGTTCTGGATCCGCCAAAATTGATAAGGTCCAGACTTGAGCTCGAAGAAGGGACACACAAACACTTCGATCTCAATCGCTTGGCCATGCAAATGGTTAAGTCGGGTGGGCTGCTGCTCACTTGTTCGTGCGCTGGCTTGCTTGACAGCGAAGCCTTTAACGGAGTCGTGCGCTCTGCCGCCAAGGCGACTGGATTTGACGAGCATGGAAATCCGCATCCCCCGAGGACGCTTCAAATCATCCATTCCAACGGAGCCGCTCCGGATCACCCCGTTGTTGCTCATTGCCCAGAAACGAGCTACCTCAAAAGCATTTGGGCACGGGTCTTGTAGTCAGACTGGTCAAGCCTGCAGCGCACGAGCTCACGTTTTGAAGTTGGGCACTATTGTCCTAACAATGCGATTTACCAATAAAATACAAGCCCGACGCGAGAGCGAGGGAATTGGGTTTTCCATCCCTTGCTTGCGCAGCGGGCTTGGCTTAAGCATCTTTTTTGCAATCCATTAGCTATGTGCGCAACTTCAAAACTAGCGCGTCGGACTTGTATTTTCTAAAGAAAGGAAGCCCACTAGCATGAACTCCTTCGAGCGATTTACTCCCTTTGACCTAGACAGCCGCTTCAAGCCATCTGGCGATCAACCGCAAGCGATCGCTGAACTGGTTCGCGGATTGAACATCGGAAAAAAATACCAGGTCCTCATGGGAGTTACCGGTTCCGGCAAAACGTTTACCATGGCGAACGTTATCCAAGCCGTGCAAAAGCCGACGCTGGTCCTAAGCCACAACAAGACCCTGGCGGCACAGCTATATTCCGAGTTCAAAGAGTTCTTTCCTCGCAACGCTGTCCATTACTTTGTCAGCTATTACGACTATTACCAGCCCGAAGCCTATATCCCTCAGCGTGACATCTACATTGAAAAGGACGCTTCGATCAACGAGGAAATCGATCGCTTGCGGTTGGCTTCGACCAGCGCCCTCGTCAGCCGGCGCGATTGCATCATTGTTGCCAGCGTATCCTGCATCTATGGATTGGGCTCGCCGGAGGAGTACAAGCGCAGCGTCGTTCCGATCCGCGTTGGCGAGACGATCAACCGTGAAGATTTGCTGCTTCGCCTGATCGATATTCAATACGAACGGAACGACATCGCATTTGAACGCAGCAAATTTCGCATACGGGGTGACACCATGGAGTTGTGGCCATCGTACGAGGAGTTCGCCTATCGGATCGAGTCATGGGGTGATGAGGTCGAACAGATCTCGATCATCAACCCAACGAGCGGCGAAGTCATTTCCAAGCTAACTGAGGTCTATATCTATCCGGCGAAACACTTCGTGACCTCCGAGGAGCGAATTCACAATGCGATCAAAGTGATTCGAGCAGAGCTAGAGTCGCAGCTTGAGAAGTTCAAAGGAGAAGGCAAGATATTGGAGGCGCAAAGGCTCAATGCGCGAACCCGTTTCGACTTGGAGATGCTGCAACAGGTTGGACATTGCCCCGGTATCGAAAACTACTCGCGACCATTGTCCGGTAAAGAACCTGGCGCTACGCCTGATACATTGTACGATTTCTTCCCGAAGGATTTTTTGTTGATGGTGGACGAGTCGCACGTGTCGGTCCCTCAAGTCCGAGCGATGTACGCAGGCGATCGAAGTCGCAAGACCACCCTAGTCGAACATGGCTTTCGATTGCCGTGTGCCTTGGACAATAGGCCTATGAAATTCGACGAATGGGAAGCCAAAATCAATCAAGTTGTATTTGTCTCGGCTACGCCAAGCGACTACGAACTCGAACAAACACAGGGTGAGGTTGTTGAGCAGATCATTCGCCCCACAGGTTTGCTTGATCCGATCGTTGAGGTCGTTCCTGCACGTGGCCAAGTCATGCATCTTCTCGGTCAAATCCGGGAACGCATCGCAATGGGGGACCGCACGTTGGTTACCGCCTTGACGAAGCGTCTGGCCGAAGATCTATCCAATTTTTTCGTCGAGAACGACCTCAAGTGCCGATGGCTGCATAGCGAACTCGATGCGTTTGAACGTGTTGACTTGCTGCGAGAGTTGCGAGAGGGGCGGTGTGACGTCTTGGTAGGAGTCAATTTGCTTCGCGAGGGGCTGGACCTGCCTGAGGTGTCCATGGTCGCCATCTTGGATGCAGA
>JANLUJ010000659.1:0-6742 GCA_031363425.1 Pirellula sp. | reverse complement strand
CGGCATCATGCTCATCACTACCTTGGCTTTGCGGCAACCCAATGGAGACTTTTTGAGAAAGAATCGCCACCGCGAGTTAAACCGCTGCTTTACACGTTCCGAGTTCTGTTGACTGGGATTCACTTGATGAAGACTGGTGAAGTTCAAGCCAACTTGTGCATACTCAATGAGTCTGCAAAGTTGAGCTACCTGGATGAATTGATTCATCGAAAGCAGACCGGGGCAGAGAAAGGTGTTTTGGATGCTGCCGACATGGAATTCTATCGTGTCGCATACGAGCGACTAACGAGCGAGTTGGAACAGGCATTCGAGGAATCAACTTTGCCAGAAATGCCATCAGGTCGAGCTGCGATCAATGATCTACTGATCCGTTTACGATTAAACGATGCCCGATCAGCGGTACTGCAAGAACTAACTGCACAAGCACAAGAATTAAAGCTGGGATACTAAGTAACACAGTATCCCAGCAGTGAATGAACAGGTGATTGGGACTTGGAGAATGACACAATGAAAGAGGATATCGAACAACTAGTCGAGGCGATTGGCGACCTAATGGATAAGGCTACTTTTCGGAATTGGCTTCGGGAACCCAATGATGCTTTCGATGGACTTACCCCGATCGAAGTAATCGAGCGAGGCGGAATCGATCGGTTATGGAACATGATATTCGAGCTTCGAAATGGAATGCCTGGGTAACGGATGACTGTTTGCAATAAATCCCAGGAGTCCATTCAATGAATCGCAGGGTGGATTACCTTTTTTCGGCGATCGTCGTCTTGTTTGCAGGCTTGGCTTCACGCAGATACCGTACGCATCTGCCATCGTTCATCGGTGAATACGGCGGCGATTTTCTGTGGGCGTTAATGTTGTTTCTGGTAGTGAGTTTTATCCTTGCTGGTCGACCTCTTTTTCAGCGATGCATCATCTCATTGGTTCTTGCATTCGCGGTCGAGGTCAGCCAGCTTTATCACGCGCCATGGATCGATGGCATCCGAAACACGACGTTGGGTGGGTTGGTTTTAGGTTTCGGTTTCCTATGGAGCGATCTCGTTTGCTACTTGGTTGGCATCGCTGCCGGCGTGTTTGCGGATCGATTCTTGTGGCCAACAGCTCAACGCGAAAATACGAACTAGCCATGACTCAGATCGCATTTGGGTTGCACGGGACTATTTCAAAGCTCGAACAAGTCGAATCTGGATCGGCTGCGGGAATTGCAATGTCATGTCGAGCGTGTTGTCATTGACCAGCTTATAGCGAATCGTGAGCTCTCCCTGAGTTCCGTTGCCGTCTGTGTAGCCGAGATTCAGGACTGCGTTGCCGTCTTTATTGAATTTCCATGCGCCGAGATGCGAAGAGCCTGTACTGTCAGCCCCGACCTGGAATACATCCCCGTTCTGTGCGTTAACACTGATCAACGACACCGACGTACGCCCAGCGTCGACGGATTCCGATTCAATGACACGGTCTTTGATTTTCCACCTTACTGTCATCTTTAGCCCATCGCCCTTTGTGCCTTCATCGACCCATGTACCGACTAATCGCTCCCAATCAGAACGCTTCAGTGCTTCGAAGAGTGTCTTTGGTTTAGACATGTCTCCGTCGTCGCTTTCTTTCGGTTTGGCATCGGCGACCGTCAGAATAAAATCATTGCTGAATTGGCCATTGGGATTCTGCAACTGCATTAAGTGCATGCCATTGACGGGACGTTCTTCGAGTTTGATGGCAATGTGTTCGTTGTCCTTTATTACAACTTGCCCTGCCACGCGATGACCGTCAACAAAGATGCAAGCTTGCCCGTCAACGTGCCGGCCGCTAACCAACATTTCGGTCTGTTCAAGATATAGCACGGGAAATTTCTGAGATCCGCGTTGCTCTTCGATCGGACCAAGGGTCCAGATGCTCGGCTGGGGATGTTCGACGTCACAGTTTTCACCGTGTTGTCCCGTCAGCGTGACGATCAGCTTGCCAGCAGCGACTTCCTTCAAAAGCGCTTCATGGGATAACGACAAATCCCCCGCCTTGTTGTGATATCGAGCATCAGGACTAAACTGCAGTTGTACCTGGGCGGAGGCGTCATCGACACCGTTGCCTTCTAATACTATTGCTCCATCCGTCGCAGCAGCTTCCAGTACCGCTAGCAAGTCGAGCGTCACTTTGTCAGCAACATTATCTTTGCTGAGCGTCACTTGTCGAGCAAACGCGCCTGAATAGCCGGTGCTCATTTCGAGGACCATGTCCCACACTGGGTTGAATCGTTCCCGTCCAGCCCACGAAAACTTCCAAATCTCTTCTTCCGATTGACCACGCTCGGCGACTTGGCGATAGAACGGAAATTCGACCATGTTGAGCCGTCCTTGAGGCAATATCAAAAATCGGTCATAGGCACCGCGCCATGTGGGAGCATCCATACCAGTGCCAGGCGTATTGGTACTGACCAGATGCGGCATGCGGTGACAATCGCCACAGACGTTGGGCTTAATCTTGGAGGGGTCATTGTCGCCATCGATGTGGAACAACTGAAAACCCTCGCGGGCTCGCTGAGTCACTTCGCTGGTGTAGGGGCGACGCTGAGCTGGTGGGAACGGGACAGTCAACAGATACGTTGCCATGTCGTCTCGCTCTGCGGCGGAAAGTCGCCCAACTTTCTTTTCGTCGTTGGTCGCTGTTTCGTCCGAGAAAGCCATCGTAGATGCCAGTCCGCCATCGATCAGATGTCGTATGCTGCTGATGGGATCACCTTTTACCGAGTTTGGTTCAACGCTGGTGTAGACGTGGGCGCTATTGTTTCCTCCATATGGGTCTCCAGGAATTCCGTCCCAATGATACGGCTCGGTGTCGCGCAGTCCCCGAACTGGCATTGTCGAACGCGGCATGATCTGATTGCCTCCGGTCACAATGGGAGTTTTCAATACCCATAGCAATTGATCGGTGTGACCATCGGGATGACAGCTCGCGCAAGAAAACGTTCCTGTGGACGAAGCCGCTGCCGTCTCGAACGCCACGCGACCTCGCTTGACCGCAGGATGAGTCGGATCATTCAACGTTATGGTGGCCGTAACGCGGGGTATCGTGCGATCACTGAGGTCGACCAGACTGACAGTATTAGCCACTGCGTTAAGCACCCATGCTGCATTCAGCTTGCCATCGGACTGATGTTGTAAGGCAATACCACGAGGAATCGAATCGACATCAATTCGTCCCAGAACATTACCACTCTTCGCGTCCACGGTGAACAGTTTGTCGGAAGCGGCGGCTGAAACCACGAGCGTAGAATCGTCTTGACTGACTTCGATAGCAAACGGCGTGGCCAATGCCTGCCCGGGATCAGGATGCTGAGGCGGCAGTTTTTCCAGTTCGATGAATTCCGGAACTGCGGCGTTCTTGTCGGATCCAAATGGAACGCGTGTGATACGATTCAAAAATGCACGATTTTGCAGTTGGCGAAGATCATGCTTCTTTGTTCCGGCTCGACCATTCACATCATTGCGGGCATCCGTTTGCGCGACAAACACAGTCCCCCGTGAATCTACCGCCAATCCATAGAGTAGCGTTCCCAATGTATCGACCGTCTGTAGTAGCTCATCCGTCTTGGTATCGAAGACGAATAGGTCACGATCGGGCACAACGGGATGTTTTACGATGTCGACAACATGCCCCAAAGACAACACATTGTTGTGGACGATGGAATGTTCCCAGGCATCGAACGTTACTAGGTCGCCGTCGATCTTTTCCTTGTTGCCACCCGACAATTGAGTCTTGTTGTTAGATTCGAACGGTATGACATACAGCTTACCATCACGAACTTTGATCGCTCGCGGGTCCTGAGCCGGAATCTTCAGCCGCTTAGTGACTTTTCTCGTTTTGACATCCACGACGGCGATCTGATTCTCAGAAGACAGTGCGACATATGCCTTGTCGTTGCTGGCGAAAGCGATTCCAACCGGCTCATCAAACGTAGTGGCTCTCTTCGAGTCATATTCCTGAATGGTTGCAATGACGTTCCAATACGTTGGGCTGTTCCTGACGTTGTCGATCACACTGACCGAATCCGACACGTGATTGGAAACCCATACTTCACGTCCATCGGGTCGAACGGCGACACTGACGGGATCCACACCGACCGGAATGCGTTGCAAAAGTTTCTGAGTCGCGACATCTATCACGTCGACTGTACCCGAAGGAGTATTCACCACGAAGCCTAGATCTCCGGCGATTGCAATAGGATTCGCGTGCGGGCTAACGAACGTTGGGTGACCAATAGCAACGAAGTCCTCTTTTGCCTTTGCAGCATTTTCGGTAGTCGCTAGCCTCGAATTCGGATCGCTTTGCGACGCTGAGTTGCTTGGCTCACCTGAGATAAGCATCGAAATCGAGATTAGCGTGAGCACAGATGTAACGGAAAGGACTGCGGTCTTCATCAATTGGACTCCTTTGGATTCATTGACCACTGACATGTGACTCTGCTGACAGATGGACATAGTTGCGAATTGCAATTCATGAATTGGAAACATTCATTTCTGGTACGTGAATACCCAAATGTTCTTTACGGACTGACGAAGACTGTGAATGTCGCCGTCCATTAAGAAGAACACCCAACCATGTGTTTCTGACAAAGAATTGATAGCTGAGCAACAGCACGCTCGTAGTAGCGACGAAGATGATGACAACCTTGGCACCGGACGGCAATGGAAGATCACGCACGAGATACTGGGCGTAAATAATCAGTGGGATGTGGACTAGGTACTGCCAGTATGATGAATCTGAAAGATATCGCACCCAAGATCTTTGTTCGTGGAAGTGGCGGTGAAAGAGCCCTATCATTCCGAAGGACATGTACCATGCGAAACTGACTTGAAATATGGCGGCTGCAATCTTAGCACCTGTCGCAGTCGACCCTTGAAGAGTCAGCCCTAATGGAAACAGCACGAGCACGGCAACCGCCGCGCTGATTTATTTCGGTAGCCGTTGCAACTGCAAAAAGCGAGAAAGTAAAAACTCCAAATATCATCATCGCGATGCCAGGCCAAAACGTAACGCGTCGAGCCGCATCAAGTGTCTGCATGGCGACATTTCGGCAAACGTTCGTAGGCGGTGGAGAATATGGGTCTTCGCGATTCATTCAAACCTATCTAATCTCTTTTTGGCAATTCCGCCAGTTTAGCGAGTCAATTCAACATCATTCAATTGCCTTGTGACATCCAAATCGCTCGCATGTCCGACGCATCCCTCCTCCAGCAAGCAGCCAGTTCCTACGTCCACAGTGTTGTTGCCCTCTAACTTGTGGAAAGCGGCTACTCCCGGCTACGGATACGTCCACATGTGGACCGGAAGCTTACGCCTCCTCAATGAAATGCCGGCGCTGCTCGGTCACAGCCTCAGTATTTCGTTCGACTTCGGCCAGTTGCCTTCGGCACTCGGCAAGCGTCGCACTAACCGCCGCGATGGTAGTGCCACAGGCCGACGATGCTGACTGGATCTTCGACTTAACAACCCAGTCGGAAATCAACCCGTCGAAAAAAGATTCCGCGAAGTTCGAAAACCCATCCATGTGGACGGCGACATGGTGGCGCAGGCTCACATCGGCCAGTTCCTCTCGAAATTTGCGAAGGAGCCGCTGGGCAGCGTGGGCGTACTGACTCGCCGTGTCGATTCTTGAAAGCTGTTCTTTCGTAGCTTTGAAAACGTCTCCTAGATCATCCGATGCCCACACGTCCTCCGCAGACCGAAGTTCAGTACGAACTCTCTCAAGAGATTCTAGTGCTGCCGTCCCGGCCTGCATCGCGTCTTGAAGTTCCAATCTGTCAGCGCCAAGATCTACAAGCCGTTCGACTAGGCCACACAACTCATCAGCCCGCTGATCTCGCGTCTCGACCAGGAGCCGATGCTTCTCCTCAACCAACCGCTCATACTCGCTGTCTGCATCGTTAAACTCAATTAGCCTCTGCTCCAATCGATCAAATTCCATCTGGGTAAACTTAACAGCTTCGATGGCCTCCGCGTATTTAAGCTTGGCAGAAAGATATTCCTGGTCGACCTTTTCCAGCTGCTTACTCTTGGTGCCGAGGATGGTAAAGAAGAGTGACATAAGGCTAACCCCTTCGAGGTTTTCCACATGGGTTTGCTCACTACCAAGCAACTGCCTGTGTTTGAAGCAACGCTGTTGCTGCTCTTGAACTTGGCGCTGGGCCTCTGCCAACATTGCCTCTAGCTTTCGTTTAGCACGAACCCGTTCCTTCGCTAGCAAGAGTTTCTCGTTGATACGCTGCAACATGCAAAGGTCTCCTATGTAGGGTGGCAACGGTTCCCGGAGCGCCGACGTGACTATTTTCAGGAGGCAATTAAGCTTATTGTTTTTTCTACCTTGGATGCGGAACTCTTCCGACTATTCCTTATGAAAATTTACCGAGATCGAGATTGGCCCCTTGGATTCCGATCAGGGAATGATTACAAGTTTCCCGCGATATTTTGTTTCTTGCCTCCGTCTATCGAGGATTTCCAAGGAAAGCTGTGCGTTGCGGATTGTGCCTGAGCAGTCTCGGCTCGGGTTAAATTTGCGATGGGGCGGATGCAATGCGACCGCCTACTTCATACCTGCCATTGCTTCGTCAATATCATGAAATGTTGGTCTTCTTCGTTCGCCGATTTCCAGTGCGTCAAACATAAGCGATCCAGAGTCTGCGTCTTCTTTATCATCCAGCCCAAGGACATGCCCCATTTCGTGAAGGACAACGGTGAGCAGATC
>JANLUJ010000635.1:0-5794 GCA_031363425.1 Pirellula sp. | reverse complement strand
GGCAGACTATTTCCTTGCGTAATTTTTGACGAACCTGGAGCAACATCTACAATGCGAACGCGGGCTGCCGGGGCGATGTTGGACCATGGCATTAGCATTCTCGCGATGGAAGTCGTACCGCTCTTTGGGGAAGCAAAAAGGTAAACGGCGCCTGTTAGCATGAAACCGAATAGCAACGCGGCTAATCGAATTAGGTTGGCCGAATCGATAATGGTGTTGGAATCTTGACCGCCTAGATTGCGAACAGCAAATCGTCCGACGGTTGCGAGGACACCTCTGGGGGCTGTTTGCTCGGTATTTGTTGACAATTGGAGCCAACTAATAAGACTCTCTTTCATCTCAGGATATTGTTTTTCGATTTTGCGGGCGGCATGCTCTGGATGAATAGATTGAAACAAAAGGGGCAATATATTGCGAGGCACCCACCAGAGGGTCCATGCTAACAAGAAAGTCAATACTGCGAATCGTGCGATCGTGTTCAGAGGCCAAAGCCAATGGTCTATTAGAATTGCGGCCAACATGAAGATGACTACAACACAAAACCAGCCCGTAACCCCTACACCCAGCTCAATGCGCCGCATGTTGCGCGCGGCATCTACCAGGTAATGATGTAGGTTTTCGCGGCTGACCTTGGCAGGGCTGGTGGATCCGCCGGCCAGCGAACCGGAATTTTCAGTTGCAGTTGAAACCTGGGACATTTGTCGGACTTGACCTAAGCAAAAGATGCTTCAATTAGCAGAAGAACCATTTTAGTATATCTGTTTTGACGACCGCTTTTCAAATTTGACGCATATTCCATGCTTCAAATTCCATAATAACTTCGCGGAGCAGGCCAGCCCGGGTAACCGAGGGCGATTGCGCCGTTTGTGAGGAATCGGATGTCGAAAATCCCCAGTTGAGATTCAACCGCGGTGTTGCCATTCAACCGCGGTGTTGCCTTTCAATTGGGCAATGCATAGAGTTTGTTCGCAGTTCGGTTTTGCGAAGGCGGTTTGCATGCAACTTGTTTGCAAGCACAGAATTCCAAGCTCGACTTTTTTGTGCAGGACGCATAGGCCAATCGCAAGGGAGAAATCATTTTCTCCAATTTGGTTTGGCAATTGAGGGATCGCGGCATCCGTCCCTACCACCCCCATTTGCGTCATATCGAGAACTGCGATTGCGGATCTTTCCGATTGCGGAAAGAGTTCCGAGCACATTCTCTTGCGGGTTTTTTGACCTACGCATTTGTGGTTGCATACTCACTTAGCGTTTTGATGGCGTCTACCACTATGCACCAATCCCAAATGTTCCGTATGCGAAATTTGTCTCTGCGAATAGCAATCCTGGCAATCGCACTTTGCATGGCATCGAGCACATACGCTCCATGGACACTTGGACAACTTGCGCCCTCCTCCAGTAGCTTGGCAGACGGAATCCGCGCTCCCCTGGCCGTGGGCAAGCGACTGGAACAGGAAAATCGTTGGCAGGAAGCAATCTTGCATTACGAGAAAGCCATCAAAAAGGACTCTACGCAAAAGGATTGCTCTGAACGACTTCAAATCTGTCGAGTTCATTATGATGTAACTCGTCGGTATTCAGACCGTTCGTTTATGCAGACGGTCGATAATTCTACGCCGACAGACGCGTTGAAAGTTCTGACTGAAGTGCTTTCGAAACTCGACGTCTATTATGTAGAGCAGGTCGACTATTACAAGTTGGCGTTGCACGGGACTGCATTTCTTGAAGTCGCATTGACAGAGCAAGATTTTCTAAGCAAACACTTGAGAAACGCTGACGCCGCCAACGTGGAGCATTTCCGAAAAACGATTCACACGGCCGTTTTTGGTCGGAGGATCCAGACTGCGGAGGAACTAAAGGGGACGGTCGCTTACGTTGCGAATTTGGCCCGTCAGCAGATTGGTTTGATGCCGGCGGCCGTAATCTATGAGTACATTGCCGGTTCTGTCGGATTGCTTGACCCGTACTCAGCCCTTCTTACTCCGGGTGAGTATCGCGAAGTGATGTCACAAATTGAGGGGAACCTTATCGGCCTGGGGGTAGAGCTGTGGGCAGAGGGGAATGAACTCAGAATTGTAGACGTGTTTCGCGGCGGTCCTGCTCATCAAGCAGGAATTGCAGCGAATCAATTCATTTTGAACGTCGACGGCTCTTCGGTTCAACAAATTGGCGCAAAGAAAGCGGCTGATTTGCTCCGCGGCCCCGAAGGCAGCAACGTTAAGCTTGTTTTGCGAAACACGGATGACAGTGTGGTCGAAGTCAATGTCGTACGAAAAAAGGTTGATGTTCCAAGTGTGTCGGTGATTGAAATGGCCGAGCCAGGTGTTGGCTATGTTCGGATTACCAACTTCCAAAAGACAACTGCCGGCGAAGTCACTCGGGCCATGATGGATTTGAGTCGAGAAGGCATGCGAAGTCTCATTATCGATTTGCGAAGGAACCCTGGAGGATTATTGGATTCGGCTGTCGAATTGGCTGATTACTTTATTTCTCGCGGATCCATTGTGACTACTAAGGGCAGAAACGGGCAGGAGAATCATAACTTCACGGCCACGGCTCCGGGAACTTGGGATATTCCGCTGGTTGTATTGATTGACGGGGATAGTGCGAGCGCGAGCGAGATTTTTGCCGGTGCGATTCATGACCACGACCGAGGGATTGTTGTTGGCCAAACGTCGTATGGCAAAGGAAGCGTTCAAGGGGTTTTTCACAACGACAATGGCAACGGTGGATTGCGTCTAACGGTTTCCAAATTCTTTTCTCCGAAGGGGACGCCAATCAGTTCTCGCGGCGTTCATCCTCATGTAGTCGTAGAAGACAGCGAACCATCCAATACAAAGCTAGATATCGCTGCCCTGAAACCATCGCAATTCGAATCCAGCTT
The DNA here is from genome assembly GCA_031363425.1 of Pirellula sp. GTDB lineage: Bacteria > Planctomycetota > Planctomycetia > Pirellulales > Pirellulaceae > JBKCUI01. The sequence continues at coordinate 2,910 of JANLUJ010000635.1, read as the reverse complement.
GTATATCTCGAAGACCAGCATGACTCAGGATCTTGCAAAGGAACGAGCCATTTTGGAAGCTCGCCAAAAGGTTAATTTTGGCAGGTAGATCCGGCACAACCCGTAGCTCAAGTCATTACGGTATTTGTGCCCTACAAATCCAGCTGTAACAGTCTGTGGCTCGTATTGGCCTTAAAAAAGCCGAGGCGAAATTCCGAATACCATCATTGTATGTTGTTTCGTGAATTTGAACCCACTATCGAATGTCATCCCGAGATGAGCCAAAGCCGAACTTCAAAGCGAATGATTGCGATCCGGTCTATAAGCCTATGGACTCTTTCTATCGCGATGCCGGCCATCGCCGGTTTGGTGGGGTTGGGTGAGCCAATGGCCTATGGCCAAACGACTGGATTTCCAAAGCGTGGAACGGATCAGTTTCCCAGCGCGGCTTCCGTTGAGTTCGTAGCCAACTCTCGACAGCGCGATGACCAGTATGCACAAATCTCTAAAGAAGTAGATTTGATCGAGCGTCAACATTCCTTGCTTCGCCGTGTTGTCCGACTTGTTGGGCCAACCGTTGTTCACATCGAAGCTATCAAGGAAGAACCGTTCTCGGACCGCGGCTCCAAGACAGAAATGCGTTCCGCCAAATCAGATACCAGAAAAGTGGAGGAAGCGGGTTCCGGGGTAATTGTTCTAATAGGAAACAGCAATTACGTGATTACGAATCGACACGTCATTCATGCCGCCTCATTATCCAATATCAAAGTCGAGACGGATGCCGGTGCGAATTTAAAACCCATCAAGGTTTGGGAAGACCGCTCAACGGACATTGCAGTCATTGATCTCGGACGAGATAATCTGCCAATCGCAAAAATTGCAGACAGTCGTCAAATCGAGATGGGTGACTTTGTGTTTGCGGTAGGTAGCCCTTTTGGTTTGAATCACTCGGTCAGCTACGGTATCATAAGCGCCAAGGGCCGCCGAAATCTCGAGCTTGGTACTAAAGAGATTGTTTACCAAGACTTTATTCAGACGGACGCCGCCATCAATCCTGGCAATAGTGGCGGGCCGCTCATGAACTTGCGAGGTGAGGTGATTGGTATCAATACCGCGATCGCAAGCAACTCCGGTGGCAATGAAGGCATTGGTTTCTCCATTCCAATTAATTTAGCCATGACAGTTGCTAGGCAACTGGTGGAAAAAGGAGAGTTGCAGAAATCGTATTTGGGGGTGAGCGTGGAGCGCAACTTCAATTCGGAAAGCAACGTCGAGCCAGGCAATGCTCGACCTCGTGGCGCGTTTGTGAAAGTAATCAAACCCAACAGTCCCGCCGAGCTCGCAGGGCTAAGGTACGGCGACGTTATTCTCGAATTTGATGGTTTGCAAGTTGAGAATGACGAGCACCTCGTACAGCTCGTCGGGTTGACGGCAATGGACAAGCCAATCGATGTAATCATTATTCGGGACGGCAGAAAGGTTCGAGTTGCCGTCCAATTGATCCCCGTGCCAGCCGTTCACTAGACTCCGCGCGCAAATATTCTTAGAGCCAAATACCGTAGATCCGGTTAGCAAGTTATCATAGTCGGTACTAAAACCAATTCCGACAACTTGCTGATTTGTACTATGCCATATTTGGATGCAATAACCGGCCCTGCCATGGGACGACGCTATCCCCTGGAGAATAGCCAGTACGTCATGGGGCGTCACCCCGATTGCGACATTGTCCTCGAAAGCGGATCCGTCTCGCGACAGCACGCGAGAATCTCAAAAAGCGGAACCAATTTTGTCTTGGAGGATCTCAAGAGTCGCAATGGAACTTTCGTGAATGGTCGGTTGATCAATGAGTCGACCAAGCTGTTGGATGGGGACACCATTCGAATTTGCGATATCGAATTGAATTTCCACGAAGAGGTTGAATCTTCAGCCCTAACGGCCAATCCGACGTCAGAGGGTACTGCCTTAGGAATTATGATCGTCGATGACGGTGAAAGCAATGGTGTCTCTCGATCGGTGACAGCCAAACTGGATGTTCGCGGCAGCCAATACGGTCTTCAATTGAGCGCTTCACCGGAAGCGAAGCTATCAGCCATTTTGGAAATAATGAAGAACCTAGCTAGGGCCGTAACGCTAGACGATGTTCTACCCAAAGTCTTGGACACGTTGTTTACGATCTTCATTCAAGCCGATCGCGGTTTCATCGTTCTTAACGACGCTCAAGGCAACCTCGAGCCAAAGTTCAAAAAGACGCGGCGACCCGATCAAGAAGAAATGGTTCGAGTTTCCAAGACCGTCTTGCGCGAAGTAATGCAAACTGGCGAAGCCATCATTTCACTCGATGCTGGCAGCGATTCGCGATTCGAATTGAGTCAGAGTATTGCCGATTTTCGCATCCGATCTATGATCGTTGCGCCTCTACTCAACAGTGGCGGCGAACCCATCGGTGCAATCCAAATCGATACCGTTCAGCAAAAAGGGGGCTTTGAGAGCAAAGACCTTGAAATCCTCGTCGGCGTTGCCAATCAAGCCGGTATCGCAATTGAAAATGCGCAGTTGCATGAAGACATGGTTCAAAAACGATTGGTCGAGCAAGACCTCGAACTGGCGAGTCAAGTTCAATTGGCTTTCCTTCCAAAGGCTCCCCCAAAAATCAAGGGATACACTTTCTTTCAGTATTACAATCCAGCCCAACAAATCGGCGGCGACTACTTCGACTATATTGAACTTGGAAACAATCGTGTAGCCATTGTAATTGCGGACGTAGTCGGACATGGCGTGGCCGCAGCCATGCTCATGGCCAAGTTGTCCGCCGAATGGCGGTTCGCTTTTGCTACCATCACGGATTCGCGATTGGCATTGGCAACCTTGAATGATCGAATCACCGCTCTCGGTGTCGAGAAGTTTATCACGATGGCGGTGATAGTATTGGAC
>JANLUJ010000603.1:0-8909 GCA_031363425.1 Pirellula sp. | reverse complement strand
GTCCAATCCTAGCACGACGCGCAAGCTAGTGATTCCAGTTTCTAATTCACTAGCTCGCGCGTCGTGCTAATGCTACTTTTCAATCTGCCGGTCGGCCAAAGTCACTCTCGGCAAGAGTGACCTACACGCAAGCTGAGTCAGAGTAGGCTACAGATTCGCACCTGGGGTCGGTTCAACTCGTGGCATCGATTCCACCACTTTGTCGATCAATCCGTAGGCACACGCCTCTTCCGGATCCATGAAGCGATCTCGATCCGTGTCCTTCTCAATTTGCTCCAGTCCCTGCCCGCAATGCCGAATCAGAATCTCATTCAGTTTCCGCTTAGTCCGTTGGAACTCCTTTAAGTGAATCGAGATCTCCTCTGCCGTTCCTTGCATTCCGGCAAGAGGTTGGTGAATCATGATTCGGGAGTTTGGCAACGAGTAGCGTTTGTTCTTGGCACCGGCTGTTAACAATACGGCCCCCATGGAGGCAGCTTGACCAATGCAATAGGTCGCTACGTCGCAGGAAACAAATTGCATGGTGTCGTAAATTGCCATACCAGCACTTACGCTTCCACCTGGGCTATTGATGTACATGTGGATGTCCGCCTTCGGATCGTCCGATTGCAAGAAAAGCATTTGAGCGACTAGCGCGTTTGCTATTTCGTCATCTACCTGCGAGCCCAAGAAAATAATTCGGTCCTTGAGCAGACGGCTATAGATGTCGTAAACGCGTTCTTCTCGACCGCTTTTTTCGATGACGTATGGAATCATTGGCATTTAATCGTTGGCTCCGGTGTTGGTGTAGGTTAGGAATTCTCTTCGTCGCCAGATGGCGTCTTGGTCAAAATCTTGTCGACCAACCCGTACTCCATGGCCTGATTTGCCGTTAGGAAAAAATCTCTATCTGTGTCCAAAGCGATTTGATCGGCTGTCTTGCCTGTGTGTTTAGCAAGAATATCGTTGAGCTGCGATCTCATCCTAAGGATTTCCCTGGCTTGAATTTCGATATCCGAAATCTGACCACGAACACCGCCATGGGGCTGGTGGACCATGACTGAACTGTTGGGTAAACAGTACCTTTTCCCCGTTGTACCGCCGGCCAACAACACCGCGGCCCCACTGGCCGCCTGCCCTACGCAATACGTTGCAACTGGGCACGACAACATCTGCATGGTGTCGTAAATGGCCAATGTCGAAACGACTTCGCCGCCTGGTGAATTGATGTAAAAGTGAATGTCCTTGCGGCGTTGCTCACTTTGCAAGTAGAGCAATTTCATGATGACATCGTTGGCATTGCCGGCATAGATCTCGCCTTGAAGGAAAACGATGCGGTTTTCCAACAGCAAATCGCCAAGCGTCATTTGCCTTTGGCGTTGATAGCTCTGATACGCTTGCGAGTCATAGACCGGCGGCATTTTCGAAAAGTGATTCAATTGTTGCCTTCCCTTACTTCGAGTTAGATACTTCGCTGTGTACATCTTTCCCATTGCTCACTTTTTGACAAGGCCACAACAGGGAATCTTTGCAGCCATTCACAGCTTCGCCCTTTCCAGGTTGCCTGCTGGACTATGGCAAAACGCTATCATTCAACTTAGAATTTGCTGCGCAAGGTATCGGTCAGCTAGTGTTTGACTGAGCCTCGGACGCTAGAAGCGTTCGTAATTCCCCTTTGTCCTAGAAAGAGTTAGCTTGGCCACTCCACTTGAAATCCAAACGGCTTCAGGATCGATTCAAAAAGCTCAATCGGCAGGACTGATCAGTCAGGGTGCCTTAGAAAACATGACTTGTTGGCTTACGCAAGATCGTTACGCTTCGTACTTGCCCATTGTGCTGGATCAAATTAAGTCCGAAAAATGGCAAGCGCTAGACGATGCATTTTGGACTGTAATCCCGTTTGGAACAGGCGGCCGTCGAGGCCGAATGTACGACATCGGCTCCAACGCAATCAATGATCGAACGATCGGCGAGAGCGCCCAAGGGCTGGCCGATTACATCTTGACTTTGCCTGCTCCAAACGCACCTCTGTCCTGTGCCATCGCCTACGATACGAGGCATAAGTCGCGGCATTTCGCGGAACTCTGCGCGTCGATCATGGTAGCCAACGGATTCCAAGTCTATTTTTTGGACGACTACCGAGCAACGCCTCAACTCTCGTTTGCCGTTCGCGAGAAAAAATGCTCGTGCGGAATCATGGTTACTGCTTCGCATAACCCCCCGAGTGACAACGCTGTAAAAATCTATTGGTCGACCGGCGGCCAGATACTACCCCCCCATGACTCCGCCATCATCGATCGCGTTATGAACGTCCAACAGATCAAAATGATTTCCTTTGAGGCTGCGCTTCAAGCTGGAAAAGTTTCGATCATTACCGAGGAAATCGATCGAGACTATATCACAGCTGCCGTTAAGTACGCTTGGCCTGGTTCTCGGGATGTGCGAGTTATGTACTCACCATTGCATGGCGTCGGTGGATTTGCGGTCCCACCACTGTTAAAGGCAGCTGGCTTCAAAGATGCAATCGTCTATGGCCCGCACGCCACGCCCGACGGTGATTTTCCGAACGTACCTGGCCATGTTAGCAATCCGGAGAACAGCGTGGTGTTCGACGCCATCATCGTGGACGCAAAAAGCCAGCGTGCTGACTTGATTTTGGCTACCGACCCCGATTGTGACCGCATGGGGTGCGCGTGTCCATTGACGAATGAAGAGAATAGCCCATGGGCAACCATCAACGGAAATCAGTTAGGGGCACTCTTAACCGATTTTGTTCTCGGCAAACTTAAGTCCTTGGGAAAGCTGACCGGCAAGACCTATGTGATCAAAACCTTAGTTACGACCGATTTGATTCGTCGAATTGCCGAAAGTTACGGCGCACGATGCGAAGGCAATATTCACGTCGGCTTCAAGTGGATCGCCGGCCTGATGGACGAATGCGGACCAGATGATTTCGCGTTTGGAACAGAGGAATCGCATGGCTACCTCATCGGCCAATACTGTAGAGACAAGGACGGTGCGGTGGCCTGTTTGCTAATGTGCCAGCTGGCAGCAGATCTCAAGGCCCAGGGCTTAACGATGCATCAGAGACTTGACCAATTGCAAGTCCAGCACGGTTGCCATCTGGAGGATTTGATCAACGTGCAAATGGAGGGTAGCGAGGGGATGGGCAACATGAAGAAACTCATGCAATCGCTTCGTGATAATCCACCCGTCGAGATGGGTGGTCTCAAGGTGGTTGCCGTTCGTGACTACGGGAATTTGACTCGCCGCATAGTAGGCAGCAGCGTCGAACCAATCGATGCACCTACGAGCAATATGCTCATCCTGGATCTGGCATTGCCTGGCCAGTCTGCAGCCTCTGGCAATGCGATTGCCGTCCGTCCGTCGGGGACCGAACCGAAGGTCAAATTCTACTTGTTCGGCGTCGAGCCGGTACGAAGTGCTTCGGGCCTTCCAATTGCTAAGCAAGCCGTCAGCGCTCGCATTGCCAAGATGAAACTGGATGCCAAGCGATTGGCATAGATGGCTGGAAAAAGTGCGGATTGGTCGTGGCCGACGCTGCTAGCGTCGGTTGGGATGCTCGTCGGATGGGATGCTGGTCGGATGGGATGCTGGTCGGTTCGGATGCTGGTCGGTTCGGATGCTGGCAGCATCCGCCACGTTGGCGCACGCCTTAAATCAAGATCTCATCGATGGCTTTTCCGTGATCGATATCGAGTCGTTTGCGGCCTGGAATCTCTAGTTTGCGCGAGTCAAGCCCTAACTGCTTCAGGATGGTTGCGTGAATGTCCGTCACGTAATGCCGATTCTCAACCGCATGGAATCCGATCTCATCCGTTGCCCCATGCGCGATGCCCCCCTGGACCCCACCGCCCGCCAACCAAACTGAGAAACCGAAAATGTGATGATCGCGGCCATCGGCTCCCTGTGTGCCAGGAGTCCGACCAAACTCACTGGCAAAGACCACCAGCGTTGTGTCGAGCAATCCGCGTTGCTTGAGATCTTTGAGCAAGCCGGCGATTGGCTTGTCTACAGCTAGAAAGTTTTTCGCGTGATTGGCCCTAAGGCCACTGTGAGCATCCCATGCGCCCGCACCGCCGGCCCCGTGTTGCACTTGGATGAATCGAACGCCTCGTTCGACAAGCCGACGCGTTGCCAACATTTGCATCCCAAACTCTTTCGTCTCTGGCTGGTTCAGACCATACATTTCGTGCGTTGAGGCTGACTCCGACTGGAAATCGAGCGAGTCAGGCACGGACGCTTGCATACGAAAGGCCAACTCATAAGCTTTGATGCGTGCTTCCATAGCGCGATCGTTTGGGTAGGCATCGGATCGCAACCGATTGAGACCGTCGACCAGTTCAAAACCAAGTTTTTGTTCCGCTTCGTTCAATGCAATCGCTGGCTTGCCAAAGTCGAGCGGATTCTTGGGGTCTACTCGTATGGGAACCGCGTCATGGGCCGGCCCAAGGTAGTGGCCGTCCTTGATGTTCCAATACTCACGGTTGCCCATGGAAATGAACTGGGGCAAGTTGTCGTTCAATGATCCGAGTCCGTAGTGCACCCAAGCGCCGAGGGTGGGAAACTCGCCATCGAGCATATGGCGACCGGAGTGGAACTGAGTCTGCGCGCCGTGATTGTCATCCGTAGTCCACATCGATCGCACGACGGCAATGTCATCCACACAGCTACCGATATGTGGAACCCAGTCGCTCATCTCGATCCCAGATTGTCCATACTTACGGTACCCAACTTGCAATGGGTAGATCTTGTTTCGCTGTTGTCCGTTGGCATCGTTGATCACCGTAACTCGCGCCAACTTAAGTTTCTCCGGGTTCTGTACGTCGGCAAAGGGGGTTTCGCTGATAGATTTACCGGCGTACTTCGTTAGCTCAGGCTTTGGGTCAAACGATTCCGCCTGCGACACTCCACCGTTCATGAACAGCCAGATGACGCTGTTCGCTTTCGGAGGAAAATGGGGAAGACCATTTGGCGGTTGCCAGTCCACTGCGTCACTTGCTCGTAAAACGCCGTCCCGAGCAAGCATGGCACTCAACGCCAATCCTGCAAAGCCCGTTCCAAAATCGGCCAAGAACGATCTTCGCGAGCGACTACACTCGTCTCGATAGTCTGGTAGCTGAATTCTCATGTTCCACTCAAGTCCCTACCGAATCGTTATGAAGTCGTTGTGATTGATGAGTCCGCGGATTAAGCCTACACGGGCTTGAGCAGTCGCTTGTGTAGAATTCCTATCGCTTGCAAGCGACCTCATTTTGGTCATTATTTGATCGATCCATTTCTGTTCAGCTTCGTTTGGCTCCAATGCCAAAATAGCCACAAAAGCATGGCGAGCAAACTCTCGATCGCTAAACGTAGGATTCGATTCCTGAAATCGCTTTGTGATGCGTTCCACCATGTCCATCGCCAGCGTACTGTTTTCCAAAGCCAACGCCTGTTGAGGAACAATGCTTTCTCCGCGGCGATAGCAATCCAGTACATTCGCATCGTCAAAGGCTGACAACATTTTATTGTGCTCATTGTGTGAATGGACAAAATAGAGACTGCGTCGGCGCGATTTTTCGTCTGCCGCTGCAATGGATGGACCGCCGACCTGGATGTCAAGTTCGCCCGCCAGGGAGATCAAACTGTCTCGAACCATTTGTGACTCCATTCGAACGGAATTCATTCGCCAAAGGAATTGGTTTTCAGGATCGACCGCCAAATTGGTGGAAGCCCCTGCATTTGAGGACGATCGTTGATATGCCTCTGACGAAACTATCAACCGATGAATGTGCTTCATACTCCATTGGTTTTCCATCAGTTCAACCGCCAGCCAATCAAGAATTTTTTGATTTATTGGGGCTGCACCTTTTCGCCCAAAATCGAACACGGTCGGCACGATTGGTCGACCAAAATGTCGAGCCCAAATATGATTGATGGCTACTCGCGCGGTCAAGGGATTGCGACGATTGGTAAGCCACTGAGCGAAGGCGGTTCGACGCCCTGTGCTGGTGCGAGGAAAAGGTTTCTTTCTAGACTCTTCTGTTTCTAAATTCGACTCGGGCGACTTCTCCGCGCCCCGCATGGAGACATACTCCTGCCCCGGCGCATCTATTTGTTTTTTGGCTGCCTCCATTGCCGTTCGGGCAGACGCAAGTTTTTTTTCGGCAGCTTCTTTCGTCGCCGGAGTTGACTTGAGCATTGCCAATTCAGCTCGACTAAGTTCCTCATCGGCTTTGCTGAGCATTACGTTCCGTTCCGCTTGAGACGCGAGTCCAATGAGTCGGTTGAGTTCGTCAGGAAGTTCCTCGCAAATCTTCGCTCGATCCGCCGCGAAACGCAAAGGAACGGCTTCCAATTCCCCTTCCCACTTTCGGAGCATTTTCTCCGCGATGGCGAGCTCGGTGGTTGCGACAGGATCGGGCTCCGCGAGCGGCTCGGCTTTTGCAAGTTGGCTCTGGGCCGTTGCACGGGCTTGTTTTGCCTCAAGCATCTTTGATTCAACGTTTTGTAGGTATGTTTCTAACACATAGTCTCGGAGGGCCGGTTCAAACGATTCGCGAGGAAGCGAAATCGGATCGACTTGAAACGGCTGCCATCTCAAAAGCTCCGGAACCGATGGCTGCATCGGCTTGGAAGTATCTGGATTGCGATCGTCGCCACGGATGTGGACGTAGGTTGACGTATCCAGGTTGCAATCAAACGCGCGCGGAATTCCATCTTTTTGAAATTCTACTACGCCGGGTACCATCTCCGTTCTGATTTGATAAGGCTCAAAAATCGCTCGAAAGCGATAGTAATCTTCCTGCGAAATCGGATCGTATTTATGGTCATGGCACTTGCAGCAATTGAAGGTCAGGCCGAGCATCGCTTTGGAAGTGTGCTCCACGGTTTCGTCGAGCCAACTCGTCCGGTTGAACTTGAAATACTGCCTAGCAAGATATCCAGAAGCCCGCAGTCGATTCAAATCATTCGGACGTAGCTCGTCAATCGCAAGCATGTCTCGCAGCATTCGGTCATAACCAGTATCGTTATTAAGCGATTCGACAATCCAATCGCGCCAGTGCCACATGTGTTTCTGCGAGTTTCGAACTTCTTCACCCAGTCCCCACCAATCGCTATATCGCCAAATGTCCATCCAATGCCGGCCCCAACGTTCGCCATGTTGTTTGCTGCTCAAAAGCTCCTCGACAACTCGCTGACGAGCATCCTCCGATGGATCTGCTTCGAAGGCATCGAGCTGCAACTTGGTGGGCGGCAGCCCTATCAGATCGAGCGATACTCTTCTCAGCCAAATCATGGGCTGCGCATTGGTTTGCGGCACGAGACTCTTAGCAGCATGTTGTTCCACCAGGAAAGCATCGATAGGATTTATGGGCCGAGTTGAATGCGCTAGTACTGGAACCGACGGACGTATGGGTGCACGAAAAGCCCAATGATCCTTTGGATCGATCTCGGGGTGTTCATCAGGCGGGAATTTTGCACCATCTCTCAACCACGCTTTCATTGCATCGATCTGTGCAGGCAAAAGAGGTTCGCCCTCGGGCGGCATCCGCATCGAATCTTCCTTTGTTGAGATGCGTTGCACCAGCAAACTATTGGATGCATCATTGGGTTGAATCGCTTGGCCATTTTCACCCCCTACGAGCATCGAAGCGACCGTATCCAATCGCAAGCTTGCCTCTTGTTTGAGTACTCCATGGCACGCAAAGCAACGGGACTGCAATACTGGCTTGACCGACGTGAGATAAAAATCGTGCTCGCCTGCCAGGATTGGGTTAAGCCAGATCATCGAAACGAGCATTAGAAATGGACGAAAAAAGAGTTTCGTGGCAGACGCGGTCACCGTCAGCCCGGATGCTGGCAGCATCCGCCACGGCGCAACAGTCCAGCCAATGCCCATGTGGCATGTTTGGTGCTTCTGCGCAAGACATCGATACGATGTTGATATGAAGGATTGCATTTAGCTATTGGCGGGAGGTGCAAAACGGGTGGGAGGGAATTGCACTTGAAAGACTTTCGTCGCAACTCCAAGACTTCATGATATATGGAACGAACGAGCTTCTACAACACAGGACTGAGTTCTTTGACCAAATTAGGCAATATGCTTGGTTTTGCAGAGCCGTTTTGCTTCCCTTGACCGTTGCACCATTCGTATTCATGGCCGGGACACCAGGGAAGTGCTAATCTATCGCAAAAACGCTTCGTACAAACCGCCATCCACAGAAATGAGTTGCCCCGTTGTTTTGCTTAGACGTTGACTGACCAGCAAGAAATACGCTTCGGCTTGATCCGCCGGCGTTATTGGTGATTTGGTCAATGTGCGGTCCGCATAGAACTGAGCGAGTTTCGCGACTAGCGATTCCGTGGCTTCGTCTTCCGTATAGTCGATGCGATATTTGGCGAGCGAGCCGATGACGCGATCACGAGGAAACATAGCACTGCCCTGAACCACAGTTGCCGGTGCGACTCCGTTGACGCGAACCAGTGGCGCGAGTTCAATCGCGAGTTCTCGCACAAGATGATTGGCTGCCGCCTTACTCGTGTCGTAAGCCACGCTCCCTTTCTTGGCGACGGCTGCGTTGGCGCTCGTCGTAAGAACAAGATTGCCATGCAATCCTTGTTCAAGCCAATTCTTACCAGCTTCGTCTGCCACCAAGTAGCTACCGGTTACGTTGATTGCAAACGTTAGAGCCCACTTGTCATCGGGAATATGGCCAGTCGTATCGGATGGAACAAAGATACCAGCCGTTACGCAAATCGAGTCGAACCCACCGTATGCCAAACTGACTTGGTCCAGCATGGCTCGAATGCTTTCTCGTTTGGTAATATCGCAAGCGATACCCACCGCGGGTCCACAGCCTGAAATGCCACTGCCTGCTACTCCAATCCCAAGTCCATGCCTATCGGTTATTTCTTTCGCGGTC
>JANLUJ010000564.1:0-2868 GCA_031363425.1 Pirellula sp. | reverse complement strand
CGCATTGTACTCTCGAGTCCGAAACTCCTGTTCGGTTGCCGCCATGGCAGTTTCGCGACTGACTGAATATTCCTCCGACATCCAGCCAGCCAAGTACATCGGTCGATACCGCATCATCGTATTGAGTCGGTATGGCTGAATCGCCAATGCCTCTTGCTGCGGCAAGCCTTTGGAGGCCGAGACCAAATAGCCGGAATAGTATTTGCGATAAACGCCCGATAGAGGCCACCATTCCGTTTCTTGGACGGTTCGCGTATGTACCTCTGATTTGCCTTCGGAGTTTTTTACCGTATAAGTCTCCGTTCGATACCAGTATTCGCCAATCTGCGCGGACCACTCGCTCATGGCTATCATCGAAAAATGCCAAAATGGTATGTACACGCCTTGTTGTTTTTCCGTTGCAGCTTTCGTGACCAAGTCGCCTGGGCGAAAGAAACTGTTCTTGCCGATCCACTGAAAGAATAGCTCTTGGGCCCTTTCGCGCGATATCTCAAAGCCAATAATGAATTCCGGGCGCTGGGCAGTACGCTGTTCTATCGGCAATTCAGCCACATACGCTGAATCGCAAAATGGACATCTAAGACTGCGCTGTTCACTTGGAGAGTCCACTTCGCTTCCGCAGTTTTCGCAGCGAAAAGTTCTCGTTGCTCCAGAGACCAAGATGGCTTCCGCCTCGACGGTGACGCCCCCGCCCTCTTTAGTACGTTCTTTGGCTCGGCTCAAAACTTCTGACGGACGTTTCCTGAGTTCACTCAAACTACTTTCGTTCGGTGTCTCAAATGGTACGCCGCATGAGACACAAAAACGCGATCCGATCTGCCGTGGTGTTCCACAAGCAGAACATGGCATTAGCGAGCTGGCGAGCGACCTATTCGGGTCATGGAGTGGATCGTAGTCGATCACTTTGGCATCAAGGATCTCAGGCTCTTGCAAAGAACGTTTGTTCATTCGGGCTAAAGGGAATGGGATGTTAGACAAGAACTATCATTCACCTAACTCGATGCGTTCCAACAAACGAGCCAGAATTGCATCAGTAGGACGTCTGGGGAATGGCTCTATTTTCTGGTAAAACGGATGCTAGGGAAATTCCAAACGCAAAAAATACATTCAAAGAATGCCAATCCATGCCTCAAACAACCGAGGACAATCGAATCCCTGGGAAATATGGACCATGGACAATTGTTCAAAGCCTGGAAGTATACCGGGACGCATGGATGACGGTTCGACGGGATAACGTTCTTCGCCCCGACGGTGCGCCCGGCACCTATTCTACCGTCGGAATAAAACCGGGGGTGTGCGTCATTCCCATCGCAGAGAATGGCACATGTTATTTGACCAAGGAGTTTCACTACGCGGTTGGTCGGGACACTATCGAAGGAATTAGCGGTGGAATTGAAGAAGGCGAGACACCCGAAGTTGCGGCTGCGCGCGAGTTGGAGGAGGAGGTGGGCATCGTCGCTGGAAGATTGCTGCCGCTCGGAACGGTCGACCCATTGACGGCTGCAATGTTGTCACCAACCAAATTGTTTCTTGCTTCCGACTTGCGATTTACACAAACGAACATGGAGAGTACCGAATGTATTGAGCGAGTTGAGATGCCATTCAACGAGGTAGTAAGGATGGTTATTGATAGCGAAATCACTCATGCTCCGTCATGCGTCGCTATTTTAAAGGCCAACATTGTAATTCAGCAACTCCTTTCCAAACAACGTGGCTCGTTCTAACCGAGAAAGCTCTCCATGGCAAGAAAACACCCACGGATCTCCAAATCGCAAAATGCCCGAAGGCGATTTCGGCCGGGCATTGCGCCGGGATCGATGATTGTCGATCCAAATGCAAACCCAACGGTTATTCGCGTCATGGCTTTTGGAGGGCTCGAATTCCTCGAGCGAGAAGTAAAGGAGGTCGCTGAAATTCGCGCAATCATGGTAGCCTATCGCAGCGTCTGGATCGACGTAACAGGTCTCGGAAGCCAAGAAAAGCTCGCGGCCTTAGCTCAACTCTTGCAGCTGCACCCATTGGCAATGGAGGATGTGGTAAACGTGCATCAGCGGGCTAAAGTAGACGAGTTCGACGACTCTATTTTCGTTGTCTCCCGTATGGTGGACGGCGAGGACGCCTTGCAAACCGAGCAGTTGGCGTTCTTCCTAACTAAGCAAGTACTTCTGTCGTTTCAAGAAAGACCTGGCGATTGCTGGGAACCTTTAAGGCAACGCATTCGAACACATCGAGGTAAAATTTGCGATTCCGGTGTCGACCATCTCCTCTATGCACTTCTCGATGCGGTAATCGACAGCTATTTCCCCGTAATGGAACGTTTAGCAGAGCAAGTGGACTTGATAGAAGCGGAGATTATTGAGGGCTTGGACCCAACTCAAATGCAAAAAATCCACCATTTGCGAGGCCAACTACTAGCGTTGCGTCGAGCGATTCGCCCTCACCGTGAAATGATCAACGAACTAGTTCGAGATACTCTGCCTCATATAAGTCCGGATACGCGGATCCATTTACGAGACTGTTACGATCACGTAGTGCAAGTCGTTGATGCCGTTGACACGTATCGAGAAATGACCTCGGACATGCGTGATTTTTATCTTTCCAGCGTCAGCAACAGCATGAACGAAGTCATGAAAGTCCTAACCATTATTTCGACAATATTCATTCCCTTGTCGTTTATCGCGGGCGTGTATGGCATGAATTTTGATACTTCTTCGCCACTGAACATGCCGGAATTGAAATGGTTTTATGGCTATCCGTTTTCATTGGCCTTGATGGGACTCGTTGCCCTCGGATTGCTGGTCTATTTCCGCGGTCGTCGCTGGCTCTAAGTCAACCGGCAACTTGCAAAGTACCAGTAGCTCGACGCGC
>JANLUJ010000778.1:0-5983 GCA_031363425.1 Pirellula sp. | reverse complement strand
AAAGCGGAAAAGTTCAAGGCGCTGATGACGCATGCAGCGGGCGAGGTAGTAGATCGTTAAACGCAACCATGGCTGATTAGATGTAGCGGCTAATCACGTCCGCTATCGCGGCTAATCACGTCCGCTATCGCGGCCAACTGCCTTCGGCCAGGACGTCGTGCGGCTTTGACTATTTGGCTGCCGGTTCCGCAACCTTTTCAGGCTCCGGTAAGTATAACCAACTGCGCCATCGCTTCTCTTGGTCGTCCGTTGGTTTTGCCACTCGAGCGATCTTCCATGAGGTCTCTGGTTCGCTTGCCAGCTTTAACGACAGCTCCACGATCTTGCCTCGCCTGGCAACCAGGCACTTGCAAACATCGTTTGGCCGGTAGGAATTAAGCCGCTCGGTCCACGTTTCTGCTGCGACACGAAAGCCATCGAAGCTGATCAGCTCATCCCCCGCGTTGAAGCCCGCGAGGCTAGCCGGTGAGTCCCGTGTGACCTTGTCCACCATCGCTTTGCCCTGTGTCGCAAGCAAATCCATTCCGACATAAACATTGCCATAAAGTGACTTCTCAGCGGGCGCATCTTTGTCCGACTCTTTCTTTTTCCATTCCAATCCGTACCAATCCAACATCTTGGAGAAATCCATCTCTTGAGTAGTGTCCAAGTGTTCTCGTAGCCAATTGTCAAACGATTGGCCAGCAACCTGGCCGACGATATTGCTAAAGTCCTGGTTGGTGTAGCCTGATTCGTGATGCGATTGCCACAGCTGACGCATCACATCATCGAGCGACTTAGCGCCGTCGGTCTTCGAACGAATCTCGACGTCGAGCAACAGTCCAATCAATGCCCCCTTCAAGTAGTAGCTGATTCGGCTGTTGTTGGCGTTCTCGTCTGGGCGATAGTATTTGATCCAAGCGTCGAAACTGCTATCGGTGAGCGACTGCGAGAGACGTCCTGGAGCGTTCTGGACCGCTGCGATATTCTTACCTAGTTTCTCTAGGTATTCTTTGGGTTTGCAAAGTCCGCTTCGGGCAACAAACAACTCGTCGTAGTAACTGGTGATTCCCTCAGCTACCCAAAGTTCATGGAAGTACTGCTCGTTGTTATAGTCGTACTGCTTGAGTACTTTGGGCCGAAGACGTCGCACATTCCACGCGTGAAAGAACTCATGTGAAACGAGGCCGAGCCAGTCTGCGTACTTGGTGCGCTGACGTTGAGACCAACGGCCTGTCATGAGGACGCAACTGTTGTCATGTTCAAGCCCCCCACCTGTCTCCGTCGCCAAGTTTAAAAACCAATATTCTTTGTAGGGGGTCTCCTGCCAAAACGACTGCTCTATCTCCACGATCTTCTTAACATCTTTCGCCGCAGAGACCGTATCCCAGAAAGACTCGCCCCCTAAGGTGGCCAGGTGGTGTTTGGCACCTCCAGCATCAAAGGTCTGTATATCAATCGCCCCTAACAAGATAGGGCTGTCGACCAACTCATCGAAACTAGACGCGCGACGAGTCCACGGGTTGCGTGCGTCGACAGCGGCAAGACTGGTAGCGACTTTTGGCCAGTTGGGCAACGCATCGATGTGGACAAAATGTGGACTAGCCAACATGTCGGAGCAAGTTAAAAAAGTGGCTGCACCAGTTAGGAACGCAAAGTCCTTTTCTACCCAATTCGTGCGGACACTCATCTCATGACAGTACAACGTATAGCGTAATGCAACTTCATCCACGCCCGTGCAGTCGACCAACCAATGATTTTTGTCTGCTTTCTTCAAGTTCAAAGTTGCGCTGGTCTTCCCGTTCGCCGCCGTAACCTGTTCGACTTGACGTGAGTATTCTCGAACGAGATAGCTGCCCGGTGTCCAAACCGGCATCATGAACTCGATCTCCGATTTCCCATCCGTTGGAACGGAGACTTCTATGTCCACTCGATGCGATTCCGCTTGCCGAAAAGAAAGTCGATACTGAACGGTCGAAGGATCCTTTTCACCAGCCTTTAAAAGGGCCATTCCAGTTTCACCCATGACGTCCATTCCAGCGATCCAAACCAAAGTTCCTAGACTAATTGCTATGCGAGGTGCGATGCGAGGGAGCATTGTACAGGGATCCGGATTCGTTCAAGAGTGGGTAACTTGCCGTCGTTTGGGCCCCTGGCCCGAGTTTCACGCGTCTGAGTTTACAGGAGCATCACACGGCCTGAGGTGGACTTCTAAAACACGGCCAGGAGGGGCCATGCTACGCCTAAATCACGGCCCGCCCAAATCACGGCCCGGGGGGCCATGCTACTTCTAGCGACCCATTCTAGTCGGGGAATTGCCGATCGCCACTTGTCAGGGCGAATGTTGTCGAACTGAGCAAGACCGCTTCAATGCACAATCCCGGACCGAAGGCCAATAGAACGCAGTGATTTGCATGGAGTTGTTTTTGTGATAGTCGTTCCAAAATGAATAAAACGGTGGGAGAAGACATGTTTCCATGGACTGCAAGAACGGCCTGCGATCCCTCGAGCAAATGCGGCGACAATCCCAATGCCTTGCCGGTCGCTTGGATGATGCGAGGGCCACCTGGATGAATGGCCCAGGCGTCGATATCCGCAATACTGAGGGATTGGCTTTCGAGCCATACCCGCAGTTCTTCCTCCAGGTTCGCTTCGATGACGCTAGGAACCTGCGGATCGAGCGTCATTTTAAACCCATGGTCGCCAATCGTCCAACTCATTAGTCCCGTGGTTTTCGGAATCCATTTCGAAAGAGTAGCAACGACAGACCATTGGGATGGGATGGGTGCGCACATGTCCGAAAGTTCTTGAGAATCAACGCCTTTGTTGCGAGCGCCTATGACAAGTCCCGCCGCCCCGTCGGCAAATAGCGAGTTGGCCACCAGTTGCTGAGCATCGTCTGTATATTGCTGATGTAGGCTGCAGAGCTCAACAGCCCCTAGCAAAACGACTGCGGAGGGAGTCGCATCCACAATTGCCTTGGCAACGCGAATACCGTTAAGTGCACCATGGCAGCCCATGAAACCTATGTGCGTGCGCTGGATGTTGGAGTCCAGCCCAAGCGCTTCGATCAAGGCGATATCGACCCCCGGCGCAAAGAAGCCGGTGCAAGAAACGGTCACTAGGTGTGTGATGCTTGATACAGCGATGCCTGAGTTCGCGATTGCGGTCGCGCAGGCTCTTTGCAACATCGGTCCAGCATGTTGGGAAAAGACCTTCATCCTGTCTGCTGTTGTCGGTCCATTTGGATGAGAAGTGGACGCAGGTTTGTAAAAAGTCTGACGTTGTGTGCTTAGCAATTCCTCGGGCCAGGGGCCTAAGCTACTTTCTAACTCGGGCCGAGTGTTCGGTTGCTGGGCCCCCTGGTCTGTGTGAATCTCGGGGCCAAGCAAAACGCTGCCACGCCGTACTACGCCCGATTTGCGATAGAGGGCAGGCAACGCGGCTTTCCATCTCTCCGAAAGATTCAATTGCTGAGCTACGACCGCCGCATCGCTCTGAGCAATCGAATACTCTGGGACCGCAGTACCCAAACCAAGTATCTTGGCACATGTCACTTCTTGGACCACAGGCGTTGCGAGGCTCGATAAACTCATTGACTTGTCTTTCGTATGAGTGAGGCGCGAAGTGGCGGAAGCCAATTGCAAGCCTGTAAAACCCAGGCTGCACCGCGCGGCCATCTTATTTGGTTAGCGATCCAACGGCACGTTCGTTGCTTGTGAATTCGTTGTCGATAGGCCCAGTCGTTCCAGCGCGTGCTCATATCGTCTTTCCATCCGTGAATTGCAATCTCAGTAATCATTGGCATTACCGATTCCGCGCTAGCCATTGCCCAAGACATTCCCTCTCCAGTAAATGGCTCGACATAACCGATCGCGTCACCGATTAAGAACGCTCGATGATCGGACACTCGAGAGGAACAGCGGGTCAAACTGGGTGTGGCAAGCCATTGATCCTTTTCAGGCAATTCGATCTCCCTCTTGCCGCATTCCGTTAGTATCCATTGTACGACCTGTTGAATCCCACCGCAGGAATGAATGCTGGATGGGTCGATGGCTGCAGCAACGTCCAGCATGCCTCCATCTGTTTTGCAAATACCAACGTATCCCGGATGCCCCACCAGCATATGCAATCGACCATCGGAGAATTCAGCCGCTTGCGATTCTGAAATCAAACACTGTACCCCAATCCGAGAATCGCTGGTCACATGGGCAGGCCAATGGTCAGATTGACGAATCGACGATCGAGTTAAACCGCTCGCAACGAGTACACTTTTCGACGAAATCACCTCAATCTCTTCTCCTCTTTGCACCCTAACCGATCGCGAAGTTGCAGAGGAGTCTGATGTCTCTGTTAACAAATAACCTAACGTTTGGTCGAGGAAATGAGCGCCGCTTGCGATTGCTTGCTCTACTAGGATGGCATCCAAGGTAGATCTCCGCACACTCAACATAGTTGGAACCTGCCATTGAGCCTGCGTCTTTAATATTTGCAATCGCATCGAGTCGATACGGACAGCTCCGGCGGATTCGACGCGTTGCAAAACACCAAGCCGATCGATCGAGGCTTGCGAACGCAGATTCAGGCAACCGCCGCAAACTTTTTCACGGGGAAAGGTCTTGGATTCGATCAAAAGTGTTTTAAGGCCATGCTTGCTTGCAAGAATGGCCGCGGAGGTACCTGCAACTCCAGCCCCAAGGATGATGACATCCCAATTGCTCCCATGCAAATCCTGAAGCGTAATCGAGGACATTCCTTTAGGTCGGCAGGAGCCTTGCCCTCCCTTGGATGCCTCGCCAACGACACCATGCGTTGCCTTGATTGCAATCATGTCAAACGTCCCATCGCAACAGGTAACGCTCTGGCCAATGGCGGCGAATGGAGCACCGCTCTAAGCCCGCTTGCGTAGCCAACTCACGTGCCTCCGATTCGGTAAAGGCTGCCCTAACCGATTGTGGGCCATCGAAATGCACGACCGGTGATCGCGAGAGCAATTGGCATCCTATCTGAGCAAGTGCATAGCCCAGTCGAGTTCTTTCCAAGTCGTCTACCAACACCGACATCGTGGCCAACCGTTTCATTCGTGCCAAAACCTGAACCGCTTGCTGCTCAGTGAAGTGGTGCAAAAACAAACAACAATAAACTACATCAAACTTCCGATTTTGAGGCTGAAAGGCATCGACCTGTTGAAAACATACTTCAACTGGCGAGCGTTTGGATGGCGGCAGTCGCGCTTGAGAGTTCGACCATGCCTGGTTTGCGAAGTCGATCGCCGTTTGACTAATGTCCCAACCGAATACCTTGCATTCTAGCTGGCTGCCAAGTCGTCGTCCTACTTCGGTCGCGACGTCGCCGCTTCCACATCCTAGGTCCAATACACTTAGGGAGTTGCTGTTGAATTTCTCGGCAATTGCCAAAATTTCTGCTGCTAACTGTTTCCCTGTTTGGCAGAACTTATTCACGCGTCGTAATCCGAGTAGAGCGCGGCGATGTTCCACGGGATCAATTGAGGGATCGTCCATCAACTCTGGTACTAGCACTCTTGCTTTCATGCGGATTCCCCGTTTGGAAGAGCCTTCGACGCTTTGATGCATGTGCCCAGTGGGCTGAGCAGCAAAGCTGGCAGCAAGACTAAATCGCCGACGATCGCACCCGAGAGCATCACAATCATGAGTTTGGCAAATTGTTGAGTTGGGATGAATTCAGCCAACAGAAATGGCATCATCGAAACGCAACTGATCAGTGTCGTGTGAATCATCGCAGCGGCGCAACTATGAAAGGTTCGTGCGACAGCCTCCTCGCGTGAATAGCCACTACGAAGTTCATCCATATACCAACAAACAAAATGGAGCGTATCGTCCACTGCAATTCCCAATGCGATGCTGGCTGTCAAGATACCCGCAATATCGAGATCGAGGCTCGCCCAACCCATCGAACCGAAGGCAATGGTCACAGGCAAAACATTTGGCAGCATGATCAGCAACCCGCCGGAGATGCTGCGGAC
>JANLUJ010000447.1:0-10202 GCA_031363425.1 Pirellula sp. | reverse complement strand
TCAATCCGTTGAGATACTTGTGGTTTCAATTTTTTTGCGAGGGAGATAGTGCTCGCAACAAAAATCAAATCGCCATCAAAGGCAAGGGTTGGGCTAAAATTAAATTGAATGGGAAGTCCATTCTCGTACTTCTTGTCGCTTTCTCTTATGAAAGAGGCCGAGTAAATTTGCTTTTGATCTACTGACTCCGACTCCAAATCCAATTGTGGGTTGCCTCCCGTCGCGCTGGTAACATTTAGGAAGCCGATAAAACTTTGAAATATGCGTTTGAGTTCTTTTCTTATTGATGGGTTTTTGAGTTTTGCGACCAAACCAAAGCTGGGTAGTTGAATGGCAGGCGCATTGCCTGGTTCAAACGATTGTTCGGCTGTGATCAACTGAATTTGTGGTTCGATTGCGCCAAGGATATCGGCCCCAAAGTCCTTGCCCGAAAACAACGTAGTGAGGGTGTTTTCTGCTTGCGATAGCTGGTCGTTTACTTTCTCGTCGAATAGATCCCCTGCTCGAAGCCACAACTGGGAGAGATTCCTATAGGTGTTTAGGCTGGCTAACAACCCTGAACCAGCGACCAGTGTCGTCGCATAGCCGTGACCTTGTGGCCCTACAAAGAACTCGCGTGCGTCCTCCGTCCACTCGATCTGATGCGGGACTCGGAATTGAAGGACCAGATTATTCTCTCCGAGTGATAACTCACCCAACGCGTAACTTGTTTTTTGTAACGATGCCAATACACCTCCTAAAATAAGTTCGGCAGCAAAGTCCTTGGCTTTGTCCCCGAGTAGTTCCTTGGCCACGCCAGCTTTCCGAAGTGTGTCCAAGTCAACAAACACCTTTGCAAAAAGGGGCTCCACCGCGACTCGCTCGGTTTGACCATTCGATAGCCATGCGTGATTAAAAAGAGGATGGCTAAGTAGATGATCGTTTGTGGAATCTAGATGTCGATCGATGATGCTTTTGCCGAGCTCTGGTTTATTGGTGACGACAGCAATCGAGCCGATATTTCCGAATATAACTTTTTGGAATTCGTAGCCGCGAATACCCCGATATTCCGCCTCGCGGATCGGATCGGGTAGGTTTTTGGACGAGGCATCGGCACGTGCAAGTTTCACAAGCGTTTGCAAGTAATCCTCGATCCACTCCTGACTCTCCGTACCAGCGAGCAACACCGCCCCTTCCGTTTTTTTATCGACAGCCAAATGAAATCCTTTCGCTGTCAATTTCTTTGCCAACGCATCCACTTTGTCGCCAACTGCAAACTCAAAAAGCGCCAAGCCTCCGCGTAATTTCAATACGTCGGACAATCGCAAGATTTTCTTGAAAGCACTAGTAGATTGAATCGTCTTTGTGAACGGATGTTCTAAAACCGATTCCAGCGACTTGCCCTCTAGGTAAATGACCGTTGACGACGGTAACAATTTCCTCACATCCAGATCGTCACCCCTTGCAAATGTGATTGCAAAAAAGAGCCAAGAGGAAATCAAGAAAATCGGGGAACGGCTAGCAAATCGCATGGCAATGATTCTTCGTTTTAGCCTCGAGACGTAGTCGACTGTGCGGCCCGCGAGCAGGGAGTGGCAGTTGGTTACCTGCCCATCTCCAAATTGTACATCAATCTAGGCGTTGCGTTTCAATTTGGTTTTTGGATTAGACTTTGCTTAACCATTTCTCGTTTCGATGATTATTTCTATCCGCTAAGATCTGGCCCACACACGGGCTGTTTGTTTGTCCAACTCTCAAACCTCCATTGCTCCATTTATGGCTCACCCAATCCTGCAATCACCGAACCCACCAAAGCATTCCATTGCACGCGATGCAATCGCTATTTGGATGGCTGGCATTGAAGCCGTACAAGCTGATCTGGTTGTTGACAAGCAGACGATTTGGGATGGGAGATGGCTAACGATTGCAGATCAGGTCTTTGATCTCAAGAATGCCGAGCACTTAATCATTGTCGGTGCGGGCAAAGCCGCTGCCGGCATGCTTCAAGGCCTTTATAACGCACTTCAGCGGTCAGGGAAAACACATCCCAGGCTCGTTGGTTGGATCAATGTTCCGGAGGGTGCTCAGGTCCCGCAGGGAGATATTGGAGAATCGGTTACCGTCTGCCATGCACGCCCGCTTAGTTGCAACGAACCAACTGAGAAAGCCGTCCAAGGGACCCAAAGAATCCTCGACTACCTTCAGCGTGCCGGCCGAGACGATTGTGTGTTGGCACTTATTAGCGGAGGAGGATCGGCTTTGCTTTGCTCACCCATCGAAGGCGTATCACTCGCCGAAAAGGTCAAGCTGACGCGAGCCCTTTCCGGGGCAGGGGCCAATATCGAGCAACTGAATTCCGTCCGGCGTTGCTTGAGCAACGTCAAGGGGGGAGGAATGGCACGCGCATGCAATGCTCGCAATCTGATCACTTGCATCCTTTCCGATGTGCTGGGTGACCCGTTGGACTTAATCGCTTCAGGCCCAACGATCCTTAAGCCCGCGCCGAGCCCTTCGCAAGCACTGGAAATAATGAAGGAACTCCTTCCAAATCAATTCGGCTCTATTGTGAATGCGTTAAACAAAAAGTTGCGCCTGAGTATTAACAAGACAGCTGAGTTGCAAAATCCGGACATTGCACTCCAACCCATTGTATTGGCCAATAACGCAACGGCGGTCGATGCTGCCGGTCGAAAGGCCGTCGAACTTGGATATCGATATTGGATGAAATCTGAGAGGAAGAGCGAAGGGGACGCCAATCTTCTCGGCCAACAATTTGCAAGGCAGCTGAATGCTACGCTTGGCCAGTCGCATATCGATTGTGTGATCTCGGGGGGAGAGCCAACGGTGGTATTGCCACCGTCAGAAACCCGCGGGCTTGGAGGACGCAACCAACAATTGGCGCTGTCGTTTCTAAACTGGTATGACCAGAACGGTGGTTGGCCTAAGAACTCAGAAATGGCATTCGTTTCCGGGGGGACAGACGGGGAGGACGGGCCTACGGACGCAGCCGGCGCCTATGTCGATCAAGATGTATTCTCACAGATGAACTTGCTGCGATTGAAACCCGAGGACTATTTGATGCGATGCGATGCGTATTACTTTTTCAAATCGACTTCTGGACTATTGCATACTGGCCCAACAGGCACCAACGTCTGCGATTTGAGGGTAGGGCTGGTTCGAAAGTAGCATGGCGACCTTGCAATCGGTTTCTAAAATACCGCAGGCTTGCCCTGCGGATGATTCTAATATAACAGGCTTGCCCTGCGGATGATTCTAAAATACCGCAGGCTTGCCCTGCGGATGATTCTGTTTCAAGGCTACATTCTCAGGCTGCCTTGAAAGTGCTTCTCAGCCTTGCCTGCAATGTAGGTCGCCGCTATTTTTTTTCTGGTTGCATTGCGCCAGTGTAATCCAATTCGCCGGAGTCGCCATTGACAGTGTATTTGAGCATCCCCTTAATCTTGGATCCGTAGGGACGTCCTTTGTAAGCTACATGCAAATCAGCACCTTCGTAGACCGTATCGAGCTCAAATTGCAGTTGATTGTCTTTGACTTCTAGCTTCTTGAGTTCGATGGATTTACCATCTTCTGCAAGGTAGGTTCCGGCCAACTTGCCCTCTTTGATTGCAATCGTCATGGTAGGCTGAAGTAACTGATCGTTTGGGAGTGTGATCTTTAACTTCCATGCGCCAACCACATCGGCTTGTTCCACACTTCGTTTCGCTGTCCAGGGTAATTCAATTGCACCTTGGTCCGACGATGCATCAGCTTTGCCTTCGACTTTGTCCCCATCGACCTTTCCGTCAAAGAGTATTTTGAAACTGCGAGGGGTTTCCATTTTGATTTGGAACGAGAGTTTTCCGTCTTTGATTTGTCCGTCCATCACCTCCATTTTCATATCGCGAGCCGACAAAGTTCCGGTTACTTTCCCGTCCGCTGAGGCCTCCAGTTTCAATACGTTCTTAATGGTTTCGCCGTTGGCGTCAAAGTCCCAACGCCACGTTCCCGATGGATCGACTGCAAGTTTTTTGTCCTCTCCTAAACTAAGAGTTGCTGTAGCGGATAGTACCAGTAAACACAACATTGCGCGGTAAACTAACATCAGGAGGTTCTCCAAAACAGTCTTGAAAAAGGGTTGGCAGCCTATCGTACTCTACGTCCCTGGGTAATAGAAGAAGCCCTAAATGTTCCTGCAAACTTAGTTCGAAAAATCCGACAAGAAGCGAATGACTTTTGTTCCCGAACTATTGGCTCCGGGATGGCCAATTCGTTCCGGTCTGTGCTTGTTAGACTATTCCGAATGAAAAACGAATCCGATCCGCCAAATTACGAAGATCCTGAGTCACTCTGCCTCAGCGCACGCAGTCGCGCCCTTGGTGGCCCACTTTCACACGACGAAGTGGTCAGCTACCTATCATTGCTGAGAGACGATCGCTGGGTGCCAGATCCTAATGATCCTCCGAGCTACGATTGGAGCGGCGGACCCGCACAAGCCGGTGGTAGCGAAATGCAAGTTCGTTCTGAAGCGGCGAAGACGCTACAAACTTGTGGCGGCGATAAACTTGTGCGAGCGCTCACGTCGCGATTCTTTGGTTCGTCTGTCGATTCCGAGCGAGAATACTTTGCCGGTCTAGCTGTCGAACTACTCAGTGCAGGCCATTCGTTCGTACTTAGTTTGCTTCGACATGAATCGCCAATGATTCGAACTTTTGCGTTAAGTGGGTTTGCGCATCGCGGATGGCAAAACTATGAGAACATCATGGTTTTAGCGCCTCTACTCATAGACGAAAGCGATGCCGTCGTTGCAAAGGCTGTTGCTATTTTCGGTAATTTGAGATCTTGGTTCAAAGCAGTGCCTGCGGGCACGTTGCCATCCAATACGATTCAGATTGCACGTGAGCGATTGCGACCACCAAACGGCAATCTCAAACTGCGTTTGGAGAGTTTTGCGTTGGTTGCGTTGTTGACTGAAGACTGGAAAGAGCTTGCAAGCCTAATCGAAACGCTTTCAGCGGAGGACAACCAAATAATAGTCAGCCTGGAATACTTTGGCGTATCCGCTATTGATGGAGTATTGAAAATCCAGCCTTCGCTTCGATCGGTGCTAAAGGCGGCTATTTTCGCGAAATTTCAGTCGGGAGTGGTTGGAAAACGTTACTTCGTTATGAGCGAGGTCTGTTTCTTTTCTCCGGATTCGGATGCCTTCGAACTAGCGCTTTCCGAACTTCGTTTTCGCTCCGCTTGCGGTTACGAATTGGTTAGTTTTGTCAAGCATTCGCCATCTTTCATGCCAGCCATCGTCGACGCCGCATTTGAACGACCAAGCAATACGCAAGCAGACGCTGTTGGTTTCATGGTTTTGATGCAGTGCAACCCAGAAGCATTCGCACACGCTATCGCTGCATCCCCAACCACTCGCGAACTGCGGCTCGACAAACTAGACAAAATACTTAGTTGCCTGGCGTCGAGCCGCGATGGTGAGACGCTAATGAGTACTCTTCGAGAAAACCTGGCACGCCTCGCTCCGAAAGTAAAGAGAGCCAAGCCGAGGGGAAAAAAATCGAAAGCGCCAATGCATCGTGAACAGTCACCATCAAAGGAGGCCAACTGCTTTGCTATTTGGACAGGTTCGGTAGCTGCGACTTGGCGTTCGGAGTCGGTGCGGATCGCAATACACCAATTTTGGAGAGATCCGTCACAGGGTTTGCATGCAGTTGCTGCCGCGTTGGAAACAAGCGGTTGCGATTGCAACACTTTGCTCGATCACTTGCGAAGCGAGCGTCCTCATCGCAAGGGCTGTTGGGTCAATTCGGTGATGCGTCAACTATCGATGACTTCTTCAATCGAGAAATCTTGGGCTAAGAAACATGACTCATGGAATTGGCATAACACCCAAAATCAAGTTGATTTTTCAAGTGTAGGAGATGCATACGGGGAGTTGGGTGATATACCGATGTTGAGCGTCAACTGGAATGCGGCTCGGCTCCGGCTCGCTGAAGACTTAGAAGGCCCTTTTGGTGTTTTCTTGATTGATGCCAAAACCGACGCACTGCTTGGAATCTCTCACTTAGTGAATATTGTCGCTCTCGGCATCGTCTACAGAGGACAGAGAAAACTGAAAGGGTTCCAACAACTTGCACTCCTCCCTAACTTGAACCGGCTCGAACTGCGAGGTGCAGGTATCACCGATTTAGCGGTGGATAAAATATCGAAACATCCCCAATTGCGATATCTGGGTTTCTTGAATTCTCAATTGACCGATGCTGGATTGGAAAACATCCGTCAACTGGAAGGACTCGAAGCGCTCAATCTGCCAGAATGTAGAGGACTTTCCGACCTAGGACTTCAACCGATCGGTCGGATGAGCAATCTCAAAGTCCTCAATCTGCTCAGTACGAAAGTGACCGATGACGGGCTTCGATCGCTTGAGACGCTGGATAATTTGGAACATCTTTGTTTAAGCTGGAACAAAGAAATCACCGACGTAGGCGTGGCTAGCCTGAGCCGACTACCGAGACTCAAGCATCTGCAGCTATTTCGAGCCACGATGACAGACGCTGGGCTGGCGCATTTGAGCCAGGTGGCCACGCTTGAAAATTTGATGATTTGCGAGACCGCGGTGACGAACGCGGGAATGCGGAGTTTGTCGAAATTGAAGCACCTTAAAGTTCTGAACGTGTCCGCGACAAACATTGGAAATGAAGGAATGGAAAATCTATCCAAGTGCCACAATATCGAGGAATTGGATGTTTCCAATTCGAAAGTGGGCGATATGGGGCTTCGAGCCATTCGCAATTTGGGCCGACTGAGGTACCTAAACCTTGTTCGAACCGAAGTCTCGGACGAGGGAATGAAGCAGCTGAAAATGCTTGCCAATCTTGAGGTACTGATCCTGTCCGATTTGCCATTATCGGACGCCGGTGTGGAACATTTGAGTTCTCTTGGCAAGCTGTCCGAATTGAAACTAAATGGCACTCGAATTACGGATCGAAGCTTAAAGAGCTTCGCTTCGATCGCGAGCCTGAACATTATCGACCTCGGCGGAAACCCAAACCTCAGCGAGTCGGGTGTCCAAGAACTCCGAGAACGACTGCCCTATTGCGATGTCCGTTGGTACCCTCCAGTGCCTCATGAGCCAAGTCCAATGGACATGGATCCGGATTTCTGGCGCTAGGAGATCTTCCCAATTTCCGATGCTTGCAAAAAACTTGGGGCCCCTCGCCTTGTTTAGCTTGGAAGCAGAACAATCCAGCAGGACAAGCCTGCGGTATTTCTGAATCCCTCCGGCTTGATTGTTTGGGTTCTGTCGCCCCTGGGGTTTTGCCATCGAGCCGGGGTTGGATACCGGCGGTTGCACCGCCGGCAAAGATTTATCGCCCCATCCGGGGCTGAAAACACGTTTCCACCGTTCAATGAGACGGGGAATGGATCAGACAGTTCAATGTGACTTAGAACGGTTCTGGCAAGTCAACCCAGCAGGGCACAAAAAAAGCCTTGGTTTCCCAAGGCCTTTTTTATCGTTATTCTAATAGAACCGACAACTACTGAACGACGGCTTTGGTTTCTGGCTTTGCTGGCGCCATTGCCAAAAGTGCAGCCTTGTACTTGGCGCGTGCCAAGTTCAAACGGGCCGTTTGCTCGCATTCTGTTTCTTCGGTACCGACGACGAAGAGGGTCGGTGCTTTCTTCGAAGCTGCTAAGCTCTTGGCTTCAACTGGGCAGCTGCAGGCCTTGTCGCCAACCTTGTAGGAAATAGCCACGGTATCCATGGCTTTCTTGACCTTTGTTGCAACTTCGCCAGCTGCAACCGAACAGGTCAATGATTCGCCAGCAATGGATGTCTTGCCGGAAACACTGCATGTGCTTGGAGTAGCAAAAGCGGAGACAAACTTTTCTGTCTGTGTGACAAGGCTAGCAAACGCTTTGTCTGGGCAGTCAAACTTTTCTGTGCCGACTACATACTCAACTTTTGCAGCGGCCTCAGCTGCAACAGCTTTTGCAGATTCTTCGCAGCAAAGTGATTTCGTACCAACCATGTACACAAGCTTTGGAAGCTTCGCCATTCCTGCTGTGACTGAGCAACATCCTGCATCAGAGGCACAAGCTGCATCACATTTGGCTTTCGCGTCATCAGCTCGCAACATTGCGCCAGACGAAACCAAAGCCAATGCCATCAAACCTAACTTAAAAGACTTCATACTTGAAAGATCTCCTCTTAGAAACGAATGGAAAGCGGACTTAGTATGCCCTAAGTTGCAAATCCTGTTGAATCCGCACAATTCTCACGACATACGCATCCGTAACCGGGCTGGTTCGAATTGCGTCATTCACACAATTTCTGAGGGCATTGTAGCAGTCGGTCAATCGATAAGCAAGATTTAAGCTTCTAGAGCGAGTAGCCAGCGTTTTGTTAGCCCACATGGGCAGTTGCCCGGGTTTGACGGTCCAATGAACGATGTGGCCGCAGCCATTGCCCCTCAATTGGTGATAAAAAGTGACGAAACTATATCGAATTCTTGTAACCGGCGGCGCGGGTTTCCTTGGGTCCCACATGTGCGAGCGACTGGTTGACGAAGGTCATGACGTCATTTGCCTCGATAATTTCTTTACCGCGCAAAAAAGCAATGTGGCTCATTTGCTTCCAAGGGCGAACTTCGAATTGATTCGACACGATGTGACATTGCCTATTTTTCTAGAGGTGGACCAGATTTATCACATGGCATGTCCAGCAGCGCCTGGCCACTACCAATTCAATCCGATCAAGACGATCAAAACCTCGGTGCTGGGTTCCATCAATATGCTAGGCATAGCCAAACGCTGTGGCGCGCGCGTTCTACTTGCTAGCACCAGCGAAATTTACGGAGATCCACTTATTCATCCACAGCCGGAATCGTACTGGGGAAATGTGAATACCATTGGAATTCGGTCCTGCTACGATGAGGGAAAGCGCGTGGCCGAAACACTGTTTATGGATTATCACCGTTCGAATAAGGTGGATATCCGTATTGTTCGCATTTTCAACACCTATGGTCCTCGAATGCACCCGTACGATGGACGAGTCGTTTCTAATTTCATAAGACAGGCGATTCAGGGACAACCGATCACCATTTTTGGCGAGGGAGAACAAACGCGTTCTTTCTGTTATCGAAATGACTTGGTGGAGGGGATCTTTCGGTTGATGAACAACCAAGACATCGTCATTGGTCCCGTGTATATCGGGAACCCTTGTGAGTTCACGATTCGCGAATTGGCCGAGCTCGTTATGGAGATTTCGGGCTGCAAGGTTCCCTTAGAAAAGCGCCCACTTCCGCCAGACGATCCGTCTCGTCGGCGCCCGGATATCACCCTCGCGAAAAAACATTTAAAATGGGAACCACAGGTTCCTCTTCGCGAGGGTCTGAAAAAGACCATCGATTGGTTTCGTACCATCAACATGGACCACTATCGACCACCGACCCCTAACTACGTATCGTGACTTGGATACCCCAAACTCCATCGAGCTTCGATTAGTTCAGCCAGCCTCCATTGGCTGGACCTTGAGAACGCGTGAATTGAACTTCGGAAGAACGCCTTTGATCATGGGGATTTTGAATCTGACCCCCGATAGTTTTTCCGATGGTGGGAACTTCTTTACCGTTCAGTCAGCAGTCGACCAAGCCAAGCGACTTGAAGACGAGGGAGCCGACATACTCGACATCGGTGGTGAGAGCACTCGACCATATAGTCAAGTTGTTTCGCGAGACGAAGAGATACGACGTGTGGTTCCGGTACTGGAAAAGCTGCAAGGCTCAATTGGCATACCGATCTCCATAGACACAACCAAAGCCGCGTTGGCCGAAGCGGCCATCGATCTCGGAGCGGAGATCATCAACGATGTGTCCGGCCTCGAAGCAGATCCAGGCATGGTTGAAGTCGCCAGGTCGAGGAAAGTCGGTGTCTGCGCCATGCATATGCAGGGCACACCGCAAACCATGCAGGACAACCCTGTCTACACGGACGTCGTCCTTGACATTGTCGAATACCTTCAACGTCGCGATGCTTGGCTTGTTGAACAAGGAATTGCGCCAGAGAGGATTTGCCTCGATCCTGGAATCGGGTTCGGAAAGACGCATGCTCACAACCTCGTATTATTGCAGCGAGCGAGCGAATTTCATGCAACTGGTCGTCCGATACTCATCGGGCATTCTCGGAAAGGCTTCATCGCAAAGATTCTCGGAAGCAAA
>JANLUJ010000407.1:0-4352 GCA_031363425.1 Pirellula sp. | reverse complement strand
CCTGCCTTGAGTGTCACGTCGACTTCGCCGTCGCCGTACGACGTTGGATTCTTTACGGCCCGGTCCAATACCGTGTCCGCGTCGTTGGATTCGTCAGAGACAATCAATCCGTGCCCATGCGATCGAGGGATAAATTTCATGTTCGCGTTTTCTGGATCCGCGTCGTCAATGGCGAGCCATACGGTGACTGTCTTCGTGGGACTAAGCGGCCAATACGTGCTATCCTGATGCCACGGAACTCGCTTGCCGTCATGCGGCATCTTGCAGAAAAAGTGCGACCCCCAGCAAACGACGTTTGGTCCTAACAAATCCGCCACGGCGTCAACGATTCTCGGATGCTGTACCAATTGGTAGATTCTGGCAAATCGCAAGTGTGCCGTATTGATCGAATAACTCGTCCTGCCCAATTCGATGAACGCGGCTAGTACGCCATCAAAGAAGGCTCGGAGTTCACGAGCCTCCGACGCATCTAGTCCATCGAAGGGCATCACATACCCCGTCTCGTTGTATTGTTGGATCTGCAATCGACTCAACCTCGATAACGAAGCATTGTACGAAGGCACGAATCCAATTTGTCTTGGCAATTCCGCTAGCTGAGAGGGGGAGGGAGTCGGGATATCGTCCACTTTAATGGTCATTGTTCGATCCGGTCGAAAGGTTTCGAAATAGATGGATCCTATTGTATCGAAGGTGGGAATGGATGGAATTGGGATTCGAGAGTTACTTTGCGAAGCCCATACATGGGAAAACGTCGGCAGGGCCATTGCACAATGACCTCTCCGTTCAATACGATTATAAGGTTGCGAGGTCTTTTTCAATTCTCTTTCTAAAGCAAACGTAGCCATGATCAATAAGTATTGCTCGACTCCTTTTCGCATTTGTCCTCTAATTGCCGCGGCTGTAGTATCGTTTCTTGCCTCGACTGCACTCGCACAAACGGACGTCGACTCGAAGGGAATGCCTCTTGTTTTTAGCGATGATTTTGAAATGGGCCGCGACAAATGGGAAACAACCGATGATGGCTCTTGGTACGTTCATGAAGAGGACGGCAACAAGTCGTTTGGTCTCAACAAGCGTATCAGCGATTACCAGCCCAAGGTTCGTAGTCCACACAACATCGCATTGATCAAGAATGTTCAAGTAACCGACTTCGTACTTACCTTTCGAGTTCGAAGCACGAAAGACACTGGCAACCATCGCGATTGCTGTGCCTTTTTTTGCCATCAAGATCCAGAGCATTTTTACTACGTTCACCTGGGTGCTAGACCTGACCCCGCCAGCGGTCAAATCATGATCGTCAACGCCGAACCCCGCCGTCCATTGACGGACAACAAAGCGGAAGTCCCATGGGATAACAACTGGCATACCGTGAAAGTCGTACGAGATAGTACGGTCGGTTCTATTGACGTTTTCTTCGATGACATGAAGAAGCCTCACTTGACTGCCAACGACAAGACCTTTGGAAAAGGGCGAATCGGAATTGGTTCTTTCGACGACATGAACGACTTCGACGATGTCCGACTGTATGCTTCGACCAAGGAGGCCCCGGCAGCAAAAAAACCACCCGAGAGACCTGAACCGACCTACGCCAATGTTGCATACGGTTCCGACTCCGAACGCCAAACGTTTGATTTCTGGAGAGCCTCATCACAAACAGCGACGCCTGTTGTGCTTTTGATTCACGGTGGCGGATGGGTCAATGGCGATAAGACGAGCTACGGCAATCGACCGATCAAGACTTTCCTGGATGCCGGTATTTCCGTTGCGGCCATTAACTACCGATTCATAGCACAAGCGATGGAGCAGAAAGTGGAGCCACCCGTAAAGGCTTGTGTGCATGACGCGGCTAGAGCATTGCAAACGATTCGTTTGAAAGCCAAGCAATGGAATATCGATCCATCGCGAATCGGAGCAACGGGTGGATCGGCGGGCGCTTGCACATCGCTGTGGTTGGCGCTGCACAACGACCTAGCTGATCCGAACAGCTCCGATCCTGTCGCGCGGCAATCGACACGTCTGCAATGCGCGGCCGTGACCGGTGCGCAAACCTCGCTCGATGCGGTTCAGCTTCGGAAATGGATTTCGAATTCCATCTATGGTGGACACGCGTTCGGATTCGCTGCCAAAGGTCGAAGCCGAGCGGATGAGTTTGAACTCCTCATCGAAAATCGAGAGCGTGTGCTCCCATGGATTCGCGAATACTCGCCGATCGAACTGGTATCCAAAGACGACCCACCCGTTTTCCTGGAATACCCCAATCAAAAGACAGAGCCCGTGTTGGGTGGCAAAGAACCCGATCCAACCCATTCCGCCATTTATGGAATCGAATTTTCGAAAAAGTGCAAAGAAGAAGGGGTCGAATGCATTGTTTCCTATCCGGGAAACAAACATGTTGACTTCGATTCATCCGTGGAATTTCTGATCAAGAAGCTGAGTGTAGAACGGCACTCCGTGCCGTAAGTTTCGGCACGGAGTGCCGAGCTACACTTTGCTCAGTCTAAACCATCAACTCGTTTACGACATTTCCTGAAACATCCGTTAGTCGGTAGTCTCGGCCTTCGTGTCGGTAAATGAGCTTCTTGTGGTCGACACCCAAGAGATGCAAGAGAGTTGCATGCAGATCATGCACGTGCACTGGATCTCGGGTGATGTTGTAGCCAAAGTCATCGGTCTCTCCGTGGACGTATCCCTTTCTTATGCCACCACCTGCCATCCAAATTGTAAAACATCGAGGATGATGATCTCGTCCGAAATTGTCGGGCTTGATCTCGCCTTGGCTGTAGGCCGTACGTCCAAACTCTCCACCCCAAACGACGATCGTATCCTCGAGTAACCCACGATGTTTGAGATCTAACAACAGTGCCGCGGACGCTTGGTCGGTCTCCTTGCATTTCGTGGGTAATCCTTTTGGCAAATCACCGTGATGGTCCCAGTCGCGGTGACAGAGCTGAATAAAACGAACGCCTCGTTCCGCCAGCCGACGTGCAAGCAAGCAGTTGTTTGCGAAGGACGGTTTGCCGGGTGTCGCGCCATAAAGATCAAGCGTGTCTTTTGACTCCTTTGAGATATCGGCCAACTCCGGTACGCTCGTTTGCATTCGAAAAGCCAATTCGTAGTTGGCAATTTGGGCTGCAATGGCAGGATCACCAATGTTTCCGAGCGCGAGTTGATTGAGTTCGTTGGTCGCGTCAAGCAACTGTCGACGAGTCTCGCCGCTGATGCCGGGAGGATTGGAAACGAATAAGACGGGATCGCCCGCGTTTCGAAATTGGACGCCCCCAAACTGCGCGGGTAGGAACCCATTTCCCCAGTATCTCGTCTGCAAAGTTTGCCCGCCACCACCGCTGGTCAACACCACAAAGGCAGGGAGGTCCGCATTGGTGCAACCCATTCCGTAGGCCAACCACGCCCCCATTGTTGGCCGTCCGGGTTGTTGGTTGCCTGTCGCAAAAAACGTCACGGCCGGGTCGTGATTGATTGGGTCCGTGTTCAGGGATCGAACAAATGTACATTCATCCACAACCTTGGAAAGATGTGGCAGGAGCTCAGAAATGTCCATGCCGACTTTACCATACTTGGCGAACTTGAACGGCGATCCAACGCAATAGAGATTCTTTTGTCCACTGGTCATCGTCGTGATGCGTTGACCTTTGCGAACGCTTTCCGGAAGATCCTTGCCCGTCATCTCGGTCAGTGTTGGTTTCGGATCGAATAGATCCAATTGGGACGGAGCACCGGACATGAATAAGTAGATGATTCGCTTTGCCTTGGGGGCGAAATGCAATTGTTTCAAAGCGCCTGGCACTCTTTGATCGTCACCCGCGAACGCTGTCGGATTCAATAAAGAAGCGAGTGCCATCGCACCCATTCCCGTTGAACTGTTATGTAAGAAATTGCGACGATGCAAAGCAAAGCCAAGCGGTTGATTCATTTCCATGGCTAGTTCGAAATCGTTTCGTTAAGATTGAGAATGACGTTGCTAAAGGCGATCCAAGCCGCTAAATCACTATCATCGAGATTGGTAGGCTTGGGCAAATCTCCAATCGCGACTAGCTTCTTGGCTGCTTCAATGTCTTTGCGATAGGTTGCTTGTTGCTGCTCCAACATTCGAGACAAGATTGTTCGTTCGGTAGCGCTTGGGGAACGCGTCAGCGCGAGACGCCATGCCAAGATAATGCGTCCCGAATCATCCAAGTTGGGTTCCGTTAGAACGCGTTGAGCGAACGCTCTCGCCGCTTCGACAAAGACCGGGTCGTTCATCAATACGAGAGACTGAAGTGGCGTACTCGTCTTGGCTCGCTGCGAAACACAAAACTCACGTGTCGGCGCATCGAGCGTAACGAAAGAGGGGT
>JANLUJ010000391.1:0-1781 GCA_031363425.1 Pirellula sp. | reverse complement strand
CAGTACGGTTGCTTGATCCCTTTCGAATTCGGTGGCCGCTTGAATGTGCTGCCACATGTCAAATGCTATTTCGCGATCGGGGCAAGACGGATGAAACGATGTTCATCATCCTTCACGAACCAGCGCTTTCGCGACGTCCTAAAAAACGTTGTTCTCATGGTTGTACCCTTGTAGAAAGTGTACACACGAGGTGAGTGACGCCAGCAGTCACTTGCTATTCGAGAGCAAAACAGATTTTCGTTTTGGTGCCACGGATTATTGGGAGCTCGTTTTCCCAATTTTTTCCAATGGAGAATACAGGACTCGAACCTGCGACCTCTTGCATGCCATGCAAGCGCTCTCCCAACTGAGCTAATCCCCCAAGGACTTCGACGCTAGAAGGTATCCGTACCCGCAAAATGTGTCAAGTTACGACACAATCGCGAGCAAAGTCCCCTTTCTCCTGCGATCTGCCTTCCGGCGAGTACAATCGGGGGTTCCTTTCTCGACTTAGTAAACCTAGCAATTGATGCATCCTAACGATTTGCAAGATTCCTGGCCGTTTCGGCATGTTATTTTTCCAGTGCAATCTCTCTCAAAACCATGTCGATCTCGCGTAACCCAAACGTCCATCAACCAAAATTTGCCGTTATCGGCGGCGGAATCAGTGGGCTATCCTTCGCTTGGTACCTCGAACGATTACTTCCCTCCGCCGATGTCCATGTGTTCGAATCGGCCTCTAAGGTCGGTGGCGTAATCCAAACGACCATTGAGAGTCCATTCCTTACAGAGCTCGGTGCCGACAATTTTGCTACACTTCTCCCCGATGCACTAAGAATGATCGAAGAAATGGGGATCCGAGATGAGTTCATCGGTCCAAAAATTGATCATCGAATCGCACAAGTTGTTCGGAACGGTACCGTCCTACCGATTCCAAATGGGTTCTCCCTAATGCAACCCACCAGATTGTCTGCCGTTCTCTCCACCCCAGTCCTTTCGCTCGCTGGGCGCATTCGATTGCTTGCCGAAATCTTTGTCAAGAAAAGAACATGCGCAGAGGACGAAAGCGTTGAGTCATTCGCCATTCGAAGACTTGGCCGCGAATGCTTCGAGCGACTTGTCGAACCCATCGTGGGCGGTATTTTTACTGCCAGGGCAGAGACGCTTAGCATGCAAGCTGCGATGCCGCAGTTTGTCGCAATGGAACGAGAATTCGGTGGCCTCATTCGTGGCGCCATCGCGAAACGAAAAAACCAAAGCAGGGCGGAACGCTCCGCACGCGAGGCAAGTGGAGCCCGCTACGATCAATTCCTAGCTCCCAAACAAGGAATGAGCTGGTGGCTGAATAAGATTGCAACGTCCCTTCGCAACCCAATCCAATTTGGTCAGCAAGTTGCCCAGCTCTCCAAAATCTCCGAAAACAAATGGTCGCTCAAAACGAAGTCATTGAACAATGGTGGAGAAGCAACGGAGTTACTCACAGGATTCGATGCCATTTGCTTGGCGTTGCCCGGCCCGCGCGCTACCGCGTTGTTGAAACATACTCACCCGAGGATAGCAGAAAAACTTGCTCGCATCCCCTATGCCTCATCGGCCGTAGCGGCCCTTGCGATTCAACGAAGCGAGATATTTCCCAAGGCACTTTGCTTCGGTATCGTTGTTCCAAAATTAGAACGTCGGGATTGTTTAGCAATTAGCTTGGCAAGCGAAAAATACGAAGGCAGGTGCCCCAATGAACTTGCCTTGGCAAGAGTCTTTATGGGTGGGGCAATTCGTCCTGAACTATTGGACAAAAGCGACGA
>JANLUJ010000375.1:0-12962 GCA_031363425.1 Pirellula sp. | reverse complement strand
CTGTCGATGATCAGCGAATGGCTTTGCTTTCTACTTGGCGAGCGTCGCTGAACAACGAAAACCTATTTCGACAGGCCAACGCGCGCCGGCCATTCGTGCGAATTGCTGCTTTGCAACGTATCGTGCAAACGCCCGAGTGGGATCCGAGATACGCTGCAATGTGGTCGGATATCGACGTGGCGATTGGAGATCCCAGAAAGGTTCTTTTCCTGAGAAACATAGTTCGGCTAGCCAGACAAGGCGGCAAGCCGAATATTGGACAAGTCAATCCACTTCTAGCCCTACTTGAATCGTCCGACATTGCGAGC
Source organism: Pirellula sp. (assembly GCA_031363425.1). Lineage (GTDB taxonomy): Bacteria > Planctomycetota > Planctomycetia > Pirellulales > Pirellulaceae > JBKCUI01. The sequence goes on along the minus strand of JANLUJ010000375.1, from coordinate 12,654 downwards.
CGCGCCTTGAGCGACTTTTTATTGCGGAATTTCTACGGGGGGGGCCCGGTCTATGATCCAACTTGGACCGACGAGGCAAATGCTCGCGGAATCGGATTGTGGCGTCGATTTATTAATGCCGCCTCGACATCTCGATGAAGCGATTGCGGTTTCACTCACTTAGAAATCGGCTAGCGCCTCAGGCTCAAATTTACAACTACGGTACTTTGCAGACGGCCGAACGCCTAAGAACCAAGTTGTTCCCACATCGATGTTTGCGAAATGAGAAGGGAGGTGCCCAATTGTCCTTTCCACGGTTTCGACTTGGAGGAAACCACCTTTTCTGCGATACTCATTGGCACGCGGATCCAATCCCCATGGAGGGGTGTTTCCCGACCTTTGGAGCTCATAGGGAGCCCAAATCCGAGGCCGCCAGGAATATCCGGGCCCACGACAATTTTTGCGTGCATCGATGGCTGGACTATCCAACCCGTAGCACGCTTGTTTTATTTTGGAGATTGATTGAATGTACAAGAATTTAAACGCAACTGTTTTGGGTGTATCCGGACGACAAAGCGAGCTCATTGAATTGGCAATGACCTACGGTTTTCGTGGTTTGGACATCGATATCGTCGATTTGGTAAAGCGGACGCAACGTAGCGAATTTGAAAAGGCAGCTCGCTACTTGTTGAGCGCAAAGATGTTGGTAAGCGGTTTTGAAACACCGATTGATTTGGACAGCGATGACGCAACCTTTGAAAAGACACTTGCGCAGCTTCCAGCAACGATCGAAATTGCCGGTAAAGTTAACGCCCGAGCGGGCTTCCTTCGTTTGCCAGCTGCGACCGACCGGCTTCCATTCACGAATATTTTGACGTGCTACGCAAGCGAGTCGATCGCATTGCTGAGATTTTCGCAGCCAACAAAGTCATGCTCGGTCTCTATTTCTCGACCGCTCTTGAAAACCGTGAAAATCGACAATTCAAGTTTATTCAGGACGTAGACGGCTTTCTGGCCTTCTTCAATGCCTGCTCAAATCCAAGTGTTGGATTGGTAATTGATACGTTCAACTGGGTTGTTGGCGGTGGGACATTCGAACAATTGGCAACGATTGCGGGAAACCGTATTGCAGTCCTCCGATTGGCCGATGCAGAAGTATTGCCAACCGTGGAGGAGGCAAGCCTCAAAATGCGCCAATTGGCCGGAACGACCGGGGTCATCGACAATGTCAGGATCGTTTCCATTTTGAGCAAGGGTGGTTTCGATGGTCCGATCACCGCGTTCGGGCACGCGAGCAATTTCGGCGGAATGACTCGGGATTCGATTGTGGCTAAGAGCCAAGATTCGCTTGACAATGTATTGGCGGGAGCAGGTTTGCCCACCTTTACGCGTCGACCGGATATGATTATTGAATCTACCTCTCCGTTGGTCTTAGAAGACATTGGATTGGAAGCATAATAACCATACGGCTTTTCCCAATTCGCAATGCAACGTCCTGAGGGTGCAATGTCTAGATTGACGCTTCGTGTTGTCCAAGGAGCAGATCGGGGTCGGACCTATGCGGACCTCAAGACGCCGATTTCAATCGGCCGTGAAGAAGGCAACTCGATCCAGCTGAACGACGAGCGAATCAGTCGATTTCATTGCAAGATCCAGGAAGACAACGATCACTTGGTGCTCACCGATTTGGAGAGCACCAACGGAACATGTGTCAATGGTCAAGATTGTCAACTGCGGATATTACGCTTCGGTGATATCATCACGGTTGGCCGAAGCATGTTGCTTTTTGGAACGCACGATCAAATCAGTTCGCGCGTCCAGGAAAGCCTCACCGCGGTCGAAGAGTCGCGCATGATCAAGAAGACCGATAGCGGTGATTTTGATTTGGATCCTGCTTTGGCTCAATCCGTTCGTGCCTTGCGTGATCTAAATCAACCCCCACAGTTACCGGAACGACTTAGTCCAAGCCAAGCTGCTCAATTGGCGGAACTCTTTGAGTATTTCCATGCTCGAATCGGGGAGGTTGTCGACGCCGTTAAGATCCAAGATAAGCGTTCCTCTATCAACGTGGATTTAGCTACTTGGCAGCTTATGTTGCAGCTATACAGCCGCCTGTCGGAACTCATTAGGGGCATCGCGGATCCCGATTTCAAATCACCAAGCTAAAGCCTTCCCAATCTAGACTCTCGCCATGGCTTCATTTCTGAATTTCACCAAGATGCAGGGTGCTGGAAACGACTACGTTTACCTCAATGGTTTCGACCAATCATTGCCGGAGGACCTGTCGCAGTTGGCAATTCAAGTCTCGGACCGTCGTTTCGGAATCGGTGGGGATGGCTTGATCGCTATTCTGCCATGCGCGTCAGCCGATGCCCGAATGCGCATGTTCAATGCTGACGGAAGTGAATCGGAAATGTGTGGCAACGGCATTCGATGTGTCGCGAAATACGTTTACGATCATGGCATCTGCCAGCGGGAAAAGCTCACCATCGAAACGGGCGCCGGAGTGCTCTCGCTCGTACTCTCCGTGGAGAATGGCCGGGTGTCTCAGGTGACTGTCGATATGGGGATACCGAACCTTGAGGCGGCCCAGATTCCTACCACGCTCGGGTCGAGTCCGACATCACAAGTCATCAATTGCCCGATCGAGTATCGCGGCCACACGTTATTTGCAACTTGCGTTTCGATGGGGAATCCTCATTGCGTGATTTTTGTCCCCGAGGCGACCGACGAATTGGTGCTTGAGATTGGGCCGATGATCGAACGCGATGATCGGTTTCCAAAGAAAACGAACGTGGAATTTGTCGAGGTTATGTCGCCTGGAGAGGTCCGACAACGGACATGGGAACGAGGGTCAGGTGAGACCTGGGCTTGTGGTACCGGCGCAAGCGCCGTTTGTGTCGCAGGCGTATTGACTGGCCATACCGAACGACAGATTCTAAATTCGTTGCGTGGCGGACAATTGCGTCTGAGCTGGGATGAGAAGAGCAGTCACGTGTTTATGACCGGGCCTGCGGTCGAAGTCTTTTCTGGCCAATGGCAAATCAGCGAGTAATGCAATTCCCGAGAATCGACTTACTGCGCATGACCATGCGATGGGGCGGGACTCTATTGGCCTTCGGGATTCGAGCGTGGATGCGAACGCTCGATGCCCGCATTGCATGCTATGATCCAACAATGGATCCTGCCGTTGCTGGCTTCAACGGACCAGCCATCTACGTTGTTTGGCACGAGTATCTAGCCTTGCCACCCTGCAACCGTCGCGGCTGCGACGTAACCATGTTACTGAGCCAGCATCGCGATGCGCATTGGTTGACCGAGGTTATCAATCAGTTTGGTTTTAAGACGGTTCGGGGTTCGACTTCTCGTGGAGGCGTTCAAGCGATTTTAAAAATCAGGCGGAGCAACCGTGGCACTAGTCTTGTTATCACTCCGGACGGACCACGTGGACCAAGACGCGAACTGTCGAGTGGTTGTGTTTTCTTGGCAGGCCTATTGGGAATTCCGATTGTTCCCTTGGGTTGCGGTTTCGATAGACCGTGGCGAAATATGGGCGCATGGGACAAGTTTGCAATACCGCGGCCTAGCTCTAGAGCGAGAATCGTCTTAGGACCGGCTATTCAAGTTCCTCGCAAACAAACCAAGGAACAGATCGAAGAATATCGACGGTATATTGAATCAATGCTAGTGGCAGTGACGCAGGAAGCGGAAACGTGGGCAGCGGATGGTAACATGCGATTGGGTGAACGTGGCTTCTTTTCTATTCCACAAGGAGCGATACAATTGTGACAGGCTTTTTGTGGAGCGATGATGCGGATGCGTTCTTTGGGGAGCAACCCAAGGCCCGAACGAACCAAAACGACAGGTCGGACAGGCCGCCCATCGCACCACCTGCGAAAGCATCGTCGAAGACCCGGCCGGGAACTAGTTCGGATGCTCCCCTCAGCGTGGCACAACTCAATGCCTGGATCAAGAACGCGATCGAACAAACGGTGCCAACCTTTTGGCTTGCTGGCGAAATTGGAAACCTTAATCATTCTGCTTCCGGCCATGTTTACTTGACGATCAAAGATGCGACGAGTCAGGTCTCGGCCGTACTCTGGCGATCAACGTTTGAGCGGATCGGTATGGATCTTCGGGAGGGTATGGCCGTACTGGTGCAGGGACGCATCGAAGTATACGGTCCGCGTGGCACCTATCAAGTCATCATCACTCGTATGGAGCAGCAGGGGCTCGGCGCATTGCAGGCCGCGTTTCGTCGATTGCATGCGAAACTAGAGAAAGAAGGGCTGTTCGCACCCGAACGCAAAAAACCCTTGCCAGCTTTTCCAAGTCGCATTGGCTTTGTAACTAGCCCTAGCGGTGCGGCGATTCATGATTTTACTCAAGTACTGAAGCGACGTTGGCCCGGCGCAAGCGTCTTGATCATCCCGTCACGAGTTCAAGGCGATGGGGCTGCGTTGGAGATTGCAGAAGGCATCCGAGTCGCGGCGTTGTTGAAGCCTGCGTTGGATGTATTGGTTGTGGGCCGAGGGGGCGGTTCGCTAGAAGACCTATGGTGTTTCAACGAAGAGGTGGTCGTCCGCGCCGTCGCCGCGTGCCCTTTGCCGACAGTATCGGCAGTTGGCCATGAGATCGATGTAACCCTGTGTGACTTGGCTGCAGACGTTCGCGCTCTTACACCGTCGGAAGCGGCAGAGAGAATCGTTCCCAGTCGGGATGATGTTCTTGAATCGCTTGCAGCGGTTCAACGTCGACTTGATTCACTGCTGCTTCATCGATTGAGTCAAGCTGAAACTAGATTGCAATCGATTGCAAGCCGGACGGTGTTGCAATCACCGGAACGATTGCTGGAGACGCCAACACAACGGTTAGACGTCATTCATGAAACGCTGGACAACATGATCGACGTTATCATTCAATCCAGGACGGAGCAGTTGGAACGCGTGTCCCAAGTTCTCGATGCAATTAGCCCGCTCAAGACCCTGGCTCGCGGATACTCCGTAACTCTGGACGCAGCGAGCGACAAAGTAATCATGAGCATCGAACACGTGAAGCCGGATCAGCTGATACGCACCAAGCTGTGCGACGGCGAATTCCTAAGCAAAATCGTTTAAACCTGGTTAATCGATCGCAGTTGCAAAAAAACGGGACCTTGTACCATGCAAAAGCAAGTTTGGATCATCGATGACGAGCAAGCGATTTGCTGGGCACTTAAGCGCGCACTGGAACAAGTAGGTTACACGGTTACCGCTTTTTCCAACGCAGAAGATGCCATCGCACTTCTTCCCTCAACGCCTCATCTCGATGCAGTCGTGCTCGATATGCGTATGCCAGGCATGGATGGATTTGCCGCGACCGCTGCCATCAAGAAGCAACTGCCCTTGGTTCCCGTTATCATGATGACGGCCTTTGGTGATTTATCAAGTGCGATGCAAGCGATGGAATTGGATGTATTCGAATACTTGACCAAACCATTCGATCTGCAAGACGGACTGAAGGCTATCGCTAAAGCCCTTTCGTCGAAAGTAAATCAATCGGTGCATGCCGACGCAACGGATACAATGCAGCTCGAAACGCTGCTTGGTTCATCCTCTGCGATGCAACAGGTGTACAAGCAAATTGCGATCGCTTCTCGTAGCGACGTATCGGTTTTGATAAACGGCCCAATTGGCATCGAAATGGAATCGGTTGCTTCCGCTATCCACAGAAATAGCCAACGGCATTCCGCTCCGTTCTTGGCTTTCGTCCCTCTCGCTATTTCGCCGATAGCTGTTGGGACCGAACTGCTCGGAAGTATCCAATCGCAAAACACCAAGTTAGGTCGAATGTCATTGCGGTCAGGTGCGTTTGAGCTGGCAGGAGACGGTACGTTGTACATAGATGAGGTGAGCGACCTGCAATTGTCTCTTCAAGCCCAGTTGCTGCGAGTTCTAGAACACAAAAAGTACAGTCGTCTCGGTGACTCAACTGCAAGATCATGTCCGGCACGCATCATGGTCTCGACCAGTCGAAACTTGCGATCGTTGGTCGACGACGGAGAGTTCTTGGAGGAATTACGACAGCGGCTAAGTATTTTTTCAATTGAGTTGGTTCCGTTGACTGAGAGGCGGGAAGACATCTTGCCAATTGCAATATCCATTTTGAGGACTCACATGCAGGATCGTAGTCTCTCTTTTTCAGCTGCGGCGACGGCGTGGTTGGCCTCAAAATCCTGGCCAGGGAATGTCCGTGAGCTGCGCAGTGTTATCGACCATGCAGTCCTTGCAACGCGCAGCAGCTGCATTGATGTGGACGACCTAGCGGCAACAGAACGCGCCCTTTCTTCGTTTGCACCGCAAATCGACAACGACTTGGCCGACGAGGTTCGACGCTGGACGCTTGGCCACTTGGATCGACTGAGCGAACTTGGTAATCGAATCCAAGTGACACATTCGGACCAAAATTTCGGAACCATGTACGAGGACTTTTTGTCAACCGTGGAGCCACCGTTCCTCCAAGCCATGATAGAGGCATCCAACCATAATCGGGCCCTGCTCGCCGCACAACTGGGCATGCATCGATCGACGCTTCGACAAAAAATGCGTCGCTATGGAATCGATTGACTTGCAATAGCTCCGCCAGCGTCACAATAGCCCCGCTAGCACATGCCGAACCGCTGGCAGGGACAGTGAGTTACCCAGCAAGTGCCACTGTCGTTCCACTGAAATGGTGTTTGGCAATCGAAAGTCGTCATCGAAGCCTAGAAGACGAGCTACTTCGCGCGGTGAGAATCGACGGTATCCCGTTGGCGTTTCCAAATACGACCCGGACCGAACAATTGCCTTCCCGTAGGAAGCTGCGAAACAAGCAGTAACTACCGAGCTGTTGAACCAAGCCACTCGATCCATCGCCCCCAAGTAGCGATCCACGGTTTTCTTTTCAAGCCAAAGGCTGGGGGCTGATTCTCGAGTAATGTTTTGATCGATAAACTTCGATAAGCAAGGACGCTCTGCAATCCGTAGAGGACGTCGTTCTGGGAGTCTTTTCAAAGATGCTATGCAATACACTCTTGGTCGACGATTGGGCCATCCTAAGGTCGATGGGCAAATGGAATAGGTTTGAATGTGATAGCCGACACGGATCCATTGCTCTTGCAAGTGCTGATACGCTTGCGAGGATTCAAAGCCGACTACATTCTCAAGACAGACCCGCGACGGTCGGATTGTCTTGACCGCATGGATCAAATGCTTCAACGCTTCCGAGCGCGGGTCTTCCAGGTCCCGCATTGCCCCGCGTTGAGTAAAAGGGGTGCACGGTGGACTCATCCACCAGAAGTCCGCATCGGTTCGAGCAAACCATTCTAGCGGCAGACTAGAAATCTCTTTGACGGAAAAGGGATGCTTAAAATTGAATTCGTAAACTTCTCGTGCCGTGCAATCTATGTCAACGGCTGCCTCGATCTTCAAGTTTGGAAATGCTGCAGCAAAACCCCCGATGCCTGCAAATAGCTCTAAAATTCGCAAGACGACCCGCTTTCGGCGAATACCTTAAATCTGTTTACGCATGTCGAGCTGCGGTTTCGCTGCTCTCGGCCTTCAATACGCGTTCGATATCGGATGCCGACATACCCATTTCGAGCATTCGCATCTTGAGATCTGCGTCCATTTCTGCTTTTCGCGTCTTGTGCCAATAGTAAGTAATTGTTGGGACGACGGATAGGATTACGATTGCTCCCCAGAAGATAAACATAGGATTGGTCAGGAAAGCCATGGAACTCTTCTCCGGTATGAGGGAACTACTCGTTTAACGTTGAGCTGCAGACGGTGGCTAGTTGGTTGCGAGTGTCCGGATGAGGACAGCCGGACCTACGTGGTCACCTCCATCATTCGGACCAAGACTTACTATCTTGGAATGGTCGTCGGAACTTTGCAAGGATTCATCGCGAAAACTTGACGTGCGAAAACTTACCTTTCCGCTATTACGCTTCGGCCTCGCTCTTTGGCGACGATGATATGGTCTAAAACCCTAATTCCGATCACATCACCCACCTGCACCAATCGATCCGTCACTGCCTTGTCCTCGCGACTCGGAGTAGGATCTCCGGATGGGTGATTATGAACCAATAGGATGGCCGAAGCGGAATCGCGAATGGCGGCCCTGAAAACCTCGCGGGGATGTACCAGACTAGCGTCTAACGTCCCGACTGTGATTAAGTGAGAATTGATGGGACCGTGCTGGGTATCGAGGGTAACGATATGAAATTCCTCCTGTTTTCCGTCAATAGCCAATCTGTGAAAAGTTCGCATGCAATATCGAATTGCATCGTCGGAACCCCGAATCCGGTCCGGTGATTGCGGTTGCTGATCCCTCAACAGGGCAATTCGGCGACCAAGTTCAATGCCGGCCATGACTTGCGCGTAGCTATCTTTTCGAATTGTTTTGCTAATATTTCGCAGTTCGGTCAAACTTGCATCCGCCAGTGCAGCCACTCGCTCTTCTGGAAACCGATTGGAGAGCTTTCGCCCGGCTTGAATGGCAGACTCACCGACGATTCCAACCCGGATCAGGATTGCTAGGAGTTGCGCATCGCTGAGTTTGGCCGGCCCATCTCGAAGCAATTGTTCACGCGGTCGATCCTGCTCCGGTGATTGCTTTATTTGCTCCCCGTAAACTTGACTATCGATCCAATTATCCGGTGTGAAGGACGAGTTGTGGATCCAGCGAAAATACTCTTGTTTGTCCCGTTCCACGCGACTGAGCAAGCCATCGCGAGCGAGTAAATTCAAGACTTTGGTTACATAGGCTGAATTGGAGTCACGGCAAACTTGCTTGGCCCCATCCGTCGAAAAATCGTCGAGCTCACGGATCGCGTAAAGGATGGATCTTAGCTTTTGCTTACGCTCATCGCTCATGGGAAAGCACAAAAACAGGCGGCAATTCGAGGAAAACGAACAAGACGGGAACCCGAAAGAGCTGATAAACTAACAACTCACTAAAATTCTCCAGATTCAACGCCCAATTGCCACAGGGGTAAGGCGTTTAGAAACGACAATTTGGGTAGTTTTAGATTCATGTTGCCTTCCCATTGCCCATTTCCTACCATTGACTTGTGATAAAGTAAGTTGGTTAGGCAGGTTTGAATTGTCGAATTCAGATTCAACCACCCAAATAGACGGCTGCGATTCAAATTATTCCTCTTTCAAATCCAATCAAGAAGAAAACTATGCGCACGCGAATCAAGAGCACACGAAAAAGGTCAAATCGCAAGGCGTTTTTCGGAATTTTGTGCGTATCGTTAATGGCATCTCCTCTAATGCCATTGAGCCTATTGGCAGACGAACTTCAACGCGTAGCGCAAGTTGACGGGCCTCCACCTCAAACCAAAATGGTGGTGCAGACCGTCAGACAGCTCGTTGAGGGGACTCACATTTTGCATCCCAAGTTTAACGACGAAGTTTCTGCGCATGGATTTGAGATCTTCCTCAAAAACATCGACCCGATGAAGTCCTATTTTTTGGCTTCCGATATCGAGGACTTCAAACCCTACGAGCTGAAGTTAGACGATCTTCTCAAAGCGAGAGATATTTCGTTCGCTTACGTAGCCTACAAGCGATACCTGCAACGCCTCGAACAAGTTATGCCGATTTGTCATCAACAAATTGATACACTGCATGATTTCTCGATCGCGGAAACAATCGCCTCAGATGCAAAAGAAATTGGCTACGCAAAAGACCTTAACGAGCTAACCGACCGTTGGCGCAAGACGATCAAACTCAATTTCCTATCGATGCGAGCGGACGGCAAGACAGATTCGGAAATCAGGGAATCACTGCATAAGCGTTACCGCACGATATACAACATCAAATCACAGACCGATGTCGATGAGCTGCTTGAGCTGTTTCTAACGTCGCTCACCAATGCTCTAGATCCGCATACGACATACATGGCTCCTCAGGAGCAAGATGACTTCAACGTCCATCTCAAGTTGGAACTCAAGGGTATCGGGGCCACGCTTCGACCAGATGACGGCTCCACAGTCGTCGAGACACTCGTTCCGGGCGGGGCTGCCGACCTGGACGGTCGAATCAAGATCGGCGATCAAATTGTCGCCGTTGCACAGGACGACGGTTCGTCTCCTGTTGAAACCCAAGACATGAAGCTAAAGGATGTTGTCAAGATGATCCGTGGCGAGGCTGGAACGCGGGTCAAGCTACATGTCAAAACGAAAGCCGGCGGCGATATCCAAGTCTATCAGATCACCCGTGCCTTGATCAAACTTGAGGACTCTGCAGCTCGTTCTGAAATCGTCGAAGATGGCAAAAAAGCCGACGGTTCACCGTATAAGATCGGCTATATCAACTTGCCAAGTTTCTATTTGGATATGGATGGTGCTAAATCTGGAAAAGCAAATTTCCGAAGCACTACGGCGGACATGAAAGTTATTCTTAAGAAGTTTCGCGAATCGAAAGTCGACGCGGTCGTTTTGGATCTAAGCAAGAATGGTGGTGGGTCGCTTCCGGAATCGGTATCGACAACCGGATTGTTTATCGACAGCGGTTCCGTCGTCCAAGTCAAGTCGCCGGATGGCAAAGTTGAATCGCTCGACGACGAAGAGCGCGGTGTTGCATGGGATGGTCCGCTGATCGTCAAAATTAGCCAAATGAGTGCCAGCGCGAGTGAGATTTTGGCCGGCGCTATTCAAGATTATGGGCGGGGCATCATCGTTGGCGACCCAAAGACTCATGGCAAGGGTACGGTGCAAACACTGATGGACTTGGCGCCGTACATCGGGGGCCCTTATTCAAAGAAACAATATGGAGCTTTGAAACTTACTATTCAACAATTTTACCTACCCGACGGTAGATCGACGCAATTGGAGGGAGTCTCTTCCGATGTGGTACTGCCCTCGATCACTGCAAAGCTCGACATATCCGAAAGCGACCTAGACTATCCGCTGCCTGTAGACAAGGTTCCAGCGAGACCACATAAAAACTATCGCATGGTGGATGGTGCAATGAAAATTGCATTGCAACAAGCGGCCGACCAACGGATTGCCAAGAACTCCGAGTTTGAAAAACTCCTTTCCAAAATCGATGCGTACGTTAAGCAAAAGGATGACAAAACAATTTCCTTGAAAGAATCCGATTTCATGGCGAGACGAAAAGAACTCAACTCCGAGAAGGAGGTGGACGAACAAGTCGAGGCCAAGGCTGAACGAAACAAGATTTACAACCCTAGTTTCTACAATCAAGAGGTTATCAACGTCGCCCGCGATTACGTTGACGCTCTGGCGCTGAGCAAAAAATTGATTGCAAAGTAAATAAACCTATTGTGGCAGCCTAGTGTGGCAGCCTAGTGTGGCACGGTGGTCTCCACCGCCATTACTTCACCGCCATTACTTCACCGTAAGCAGCAAACGGATTGCGATGCAAATGAGCGATTCTGAACAATCGGCGAAACTTCAGAGTCCGCCTGAGTTCAAAACAACCACCGAAAGGCAGTCGAAACGGTTGCCTATCTTATTGTGTGTTGCCTTGGTTGTCTTTGCGGCCGTACCCTTAGCTAGATGGTATGTTTTCGAAACGGACCACCAACTTGCAAACCTTTTTGGCATGGGTATCAGCTTTCTCGGATGCCTTATCGCTTACGTCGGATTTTGGAATCGATTCGCTACTACGGTTGCTAGAAAGTTTCTCTTTCTGGTCAGTCCCATCGTCATCGTCTTGGTTGGATTGTCATTTTTCGAGTTTGTAGGTTTTACCGGCGAGACACTCCCAGTCTTTCGTCGCAAGGCACACGGAAAAGAATTGCAGTTAAGCGACACTGTATCCATCCGCGAAAAAACGGTCATGCCGTTCGAGTCGACTCAATTCCTTGGATCCGATCGAAATGGCGTCATTCAGAACAACGAGTTCTCTGTTTCGTGGAACGAACGCTTGCCTTCAGTCGTTTGGAAGATACCGATCGGTGCGGGCTGGTCAAGTTTTGCCGTTAGCCATGGACTGGCGATTACGCTCGAACAAATAGATGACCAAGAGAGTTTGACTGCTTTCGAGTTGACAACAGGCAAAGTCGCTTGGCGACACAAAACACCTGGACGGCACACGCAGGCATTTGGAGGACTGGGGCCAAGGTCCACGCCAACCATTTATGGAGAAACTGTCTTCGCACAAACGGCATTGGGGATAGTATCGTGCGTCGAACTGGAGACTGGAAAGTTGGTTTGGCAGCAGGACCTATTGAAGCTGGCCGGAATTGACCAAGAAACTTCTGAGAAATCGATACTGTGGGGCAGAAGTGGCTCCCCTCTCGTTTTCGATGATCAAGTTGTTGTTCCCTTTGGTGGAAAAACTGGCGACACGCGGACCAAGTCCCTTATTTCGTTTGATCGCAAAACGGGTCAGATGCGTTGGTCGGAAGGCGATCAGCAGATCGCTTATTCGTCGCCCGTCCTGTTGACTCTACATGGTGTCCGGCAGATTGTTAGCATCAACGAGGACACGGCGACTGGCCATAACCCATTGGACGGCCAAACGTTGTGGTCGACTCCTTGGCCCAGCAAGTCCAATGCGGACGCATGTTCTTCACAACCAGTTGCTCTCGACGATCGACGGTTGTTGCTAGGCAAGGGCTACTCTCAAGGCTCCAAATTGATCGAGCTGATTTACAGCGGCACTAAGGAAGAAAACGAAT
>JANLUJ010000370.1:0-7864 GCA_031363425.1 Pirellula sp. | reverse complement strand
GTGCAAATAGAAATGGTGCTTGCCGAGTTTCCCACCATAATTGCCACCAGTGATTTTCCGAACGCCGCAAGAGGGGCCAACCTCGCAGGCTGCCTGAATTCCAACTCGCATAGCCTTGCCGACAACTTCCGGACTCAGCCCATCTATGACTAGCTCCAAGGCGGCGCTGGTTTGATCCATTACATACGATTTGGTTTGTTCTCGCAGTGTAGGGCAGAAAGCATCGTTGGTCGACGCTTTTAGCATCTTGTACTTGGAACCAACCTTCGAACCGCTTCGAGCGACGCCGCCAGGGAAGGGCGTAATGCAATCGCGAACGCGTTTTATGGCCATGACCGCATAGTCGCAGGCATGCAGTGCGCCATGGATCGTGTCAGCCAAAACTAGAAAATTCCCGCCGCCAACAGCACTCTGACGACAGACCGTATCTTGGCAAACAAATTCACCATCCATTACGGGAATCCGCCAATATCGTTCGTTTCCAATCTTCTTGGAGATTTGATGTCCATCGCCAAAATAACGCAAATGGGATCCCATGGCGACCCGTTTTTCGCTATACAGACCTGCAAAAACGGCGGTGCTTGGACAGGTCAGGACACACTGGCCAACGCGACGAACCAACTGCTTTTCTAGCTCAGCGCCCGAAACACTAAAGAGCAAAATAGCGACGCCCGGCCGGCCGTCTGGAGTCTCATCGGAGTCTAGGAAGCGTTCAATTCCGGCTTCGACCCCGCAGCCAATGACGCTTGTTGCAAAGCCCGTCATGGCTTCCGCCGCCCGCTTTGCCCACAAAGGCTCGGCAGCCGTTATGATGATGCGAGTTCCTGTCATGTCAAATGCCTCAGCGAAAGTATCTTCCACCTCGATCCCATTGATTTGCATCACACCCTCGCGGTCGTTGAGTTTTGCCAAAAATCCTCGCATGTCGTCTGGGCAATGGGCAGCGGCATCGACCATAATGTATTCGGTTACTGCTTACGAGATAGTGGTTGATCGATCGACGAAGGTTTTATTTCCGCCCGCTGCTATAAACCTAACAAAGGCAACCCATCATGGGCAGAATTGAAGTTGGTTTTCAACACCCGTGGTATTTATTGCTCCTTTTGCTTATTCCGCTTGTTTGGTGGCTCGGGTTGAAGTCCTTGGCCGGGCTTGGGCCATGGCGGCGTTCCATCGCGATTGCATTGCGAACGGCCGTAATGTTGCTTGTCATATTCGCAATCGCTGGAATTCAATGGATATGGTCTAGCGAGAAGTTAACCGTTATCTATCTCTTGGATCAAAGCGATTCCATTCCGGTCGCCAAACGTCAGCTCATGTTTGAATACGCTATTCAGAGCGTTAAGGAACATCGTCATTCAGAGCGACAGGACCGAGCCGGTCTAATCGTCTTCGGTCGTGAGGCCTCGATTGAAGTACCTCCATTTGATGAGGACCTACCAAACATAAACCGCCCCGAATCCTTTTTCGGCAAGTCGGATGCAACGAATTTGGAAAGCGCACTCAAACTTGCCCAGGCCAGCTTTCTAGAGGACTCGGCCAAACGGATCGTGATCTTAACGGATGGCAACCAAACCCTTGGATCCGCCGAAGCGACCGCGCAACGTCTCAGCGACACAGGCATTGGCATCGACGTTGTTCCGGTCAGATTGGATAGCAAGACGGAGGTTCTGGTCGAAAAAATCGATGTGCCCGGATTTGTTCGCCAAGGCCAAACCGTGGACGCCCGCGTTGTAATCAATCGATACAGCGAAACTGGAAATGCCAAGGAAATTCCTGGGCGACTCAGGGTCGTTCGTCGCATTGGAAATCAATCGGAGGTGCTAGCGGACGGACCGTACACTCTCGATCGCGATATCAACGTTATACCCATTCCACATAAAGTCGATGAGACCGCGGGCTATACCTACGAAGCGGAATTCACAACCGACGACATCGCAGACGACACGATTGCTCAGAACAACCGTGCGACGGCGTTTTCCTATGCTCGCGGCAAGGGAAAGGTCATGTTGATTGAGGACGGAATGACACCGGGGAACTACCAGCAATTCGTCGACGCTCTTCGACGAAACGATATCGACGTTGACGTGAAAGATACCCGCAACCTTTTTTCCAGCTTGGTCGAACTGCAATCGTATGACTCTGTTATTTTGGCGGGGGCACCTAGAACGAGCGGCGATGACACGACTCAAATCGTTTCCTTCACCGATGACCAAATCGATATGCTCGTTCAAAGCGCACAGCAATTTGGAATGGGAATTTTGATGCTCGGCGGGCCCGAGGCTTTTGGTGCAGGTGGTTGGACCAACACGAAACTCGAGCAGGCCATGCCAGTCAACTTCGCCATCAAGAATAGCAAAGTAGAAGCCGTTGGTGCTCTCGCAATGGTGATGCACGCTTGTGAAATCCCCGAGGGAAACCACTGGCAAAAAATGATCGGCAAAGCGGCTCTGGAGGCATTGGGGCCAAGTGACTACTGTGGTGTCGTTCAATACGATATGTCAGGGGACAAATGGCTATGGGGCGGCTCAGCTGGATTGCTGAAAGTCGGAGAGAACAAGTCGATGATGAAGTCGCGTATGAACGCCATGACGCCAGGCGACATGCCGGACTTCGACTCCGCCCTAACCATGTCGATGAAAGGTTTGAAAAATGTCCCTGCTTCACTCAAACACATGATCGTTATCAGCGATGGTGACCCCACGCCAGCTTCGGCCGGAATCTTGTCACAATACACCAATGCCAAGATTAAAATATCGACGGTGGCCGTTGGTTCGCATGGCCCAGCGGGTAGTAACGAATTGAAAAGGATCGCCAGCAAGACAGGCGGGAACTATTATGTCGTTCAAAACGCTTCGGCCCTTCCAAAGATATTTATGCGAGAAGCCCGACGCGTTGCGAGACCCTTGGTTTACGAACCGGAGGGTGGAGTGCAGCCTATCATAACTCAGCCGCATGAGATTCTTTCAGGCATTGCGGGAGACCTGCCAACGCTTCGTGGCTATGTGCTCACGGAACGCAAGGAGAGTCCGTTGGTCGAGGTACCGTTGCGATCGACCAAACCGGCTGAACCAGACAATGCATCGATCCTAGCTACCTGGACATATGGACTCGGACGCACTGCTGTGTTTACCACCGATGCAGGCAACCGCTGGGCTGAAGGCTGGGTCAACGCCCCCTTTTACGATCAGTTCTTCTCGCAGATGGTGCGATGGACCATGCGGCCATCCAATGATGATTCCAAATACAATATTGCCACCAACGTCAAAGATGGTCGCATACAAATTGTCGTAACCGCTCTCAATGCAGACGACAAGTTTGTCAACTTTTTGGATATGAATGCCATCGCTGTCGGGCCAGATTTAAAACCCATCAACGTTTCCATGAGGCAGCAGGCGAGCGGTCGCTACGTTGGCGAGTTGACGCCGGAACAAGCCGGTAGTTATATGCTCAGCATTGTACCTGGGGGAGGCAAGCCCCCGATTACCACCGGGGTTACGATGCCCTTCTCCGATGAATATCGAGTTCGGCAAGCGAACATGCAATTGCTAGAATCGTTGGCTGCACGCAAACCTCTCGGTGGAACTGCGGGAACCATTTCCGCTTCGCTTGAAAAGGACTCGATGGAGCAAGCACTCGGAGTAGATACCTACCGAAAGGGTCTTCCGCCGGCCAAGAGCCTAAAGGACATTTGGCCCTTGGCAGTTCTTGTTGGGGCTACCATGTTTTTTGGCGACGTTTTCGTGCGACGAGTCGCCATCGATATGGGCTTGCCTCTTCGAATGCTTGCAGCAAGACTTCGTCGCCGAAACGATGATTCCAAGGCTCTTGATGCAGAACAAAAGACGCGTCTTGATCGATTGCGAAGCAGTAAGAACGTGGTCGGTGACGATTTACAGCGACAGCGAGCCAGCACTCAGTTCGAACCCGAACAAAGTATTTCAGCTTCGGTAACAACAGCCGAAGACATCTTTGCCTCGGGAGATTCGAAGTCAAAACGCTCGGACTTAGCACCGAAAAAGCCCAGTATGGGTATCGAAGAGGAGCAGAGTTATACGTCTAGGCTGCTCGATGCAAAACGCAAGGCCAAAAAGAACAACCAAAACTAAACATAGGAAACTACATGAGTAACGTCGCAGATTCGATGCAGCAACAAGCGGAAACATTCCGGAATCGGTACGCCGCAGTTCGAGAACAAATTGGCCGGGTCATCGTTGGTCATGATGAGATAGTGAACGGAGTTCTTACGGCAGTCTTCGTGGGCGGTCATTGTTTGCTCGAAGGGGTCCCAGGACTCGGCAAAACAATGCTGATCAAAACACTTTCTGAAACTCTTTCCCTCGATTTCAATCGTGTTCAGTTCACGCCCGACCTAATGCCATCCGATATCCTCGGCACAAACATGATCGTGGAGAACGATGGAAAGCGGGAATTTCAGTTTCAAAAAGGACCGATCTTCACCCAGATTTGCCTTGCAGACGAAATCAACCGGGCCACTCCAAAGACGCAATCGGCCCTTTTGGAAACCATGCAGGAGGGGACGGTGACGGTCTCAGGAAATCGCTATGAATTAAAGAAACCGTTCTTTGTTTTAGCAACCCAAAACCCCATCGAACAAGAAGGAACCTACCCGCTCCCCGAAGCCCAGTTGGATCGCTTCTTGTTCAAACTCGTCGTCGGTTACTCCACTCGTGAAGAGCTTAATACAATCATCGATCGTACCACACGCGGAACGATCATTACGCCAGACAAGGTTATGGATGGAGAGGAGATCAAGCACTGGCAACAACTGGTTCGTCAAGTTGTCTTAGCAAAGCATGTGCAAGACTACATCGCAAGACTGGTACTGGCGACACATCCCGGTGGTAGCTTGGCCCCCGATGTTACGAACCAATACATACGGTGGGGAGCCAGTCCTCGGGGTGCCCAGACTATAGCGCTTGCCTCGAAGGTTCGGGCATTGTTAGACGGTCGATACAACGTCAGTTTCGAAGACATTCGGCGAGTGTTCCTGCCTGCGATGCGCCACCGTGTGCTTCTGAATTTTGAAGCTCAAGCGGAGGGCATCGAATGCGATCGGGTCCTGTTGGATATCCTTGAAAAGGTTTCGGAACGGGCAGACGATTTAGCGGCAGCGTGATTGGCTTGAGGACGAATATCAATATGCGTGTTTTGATTGCAATGTCGGTTTTTCTGGTATGGCTACTCGCGCCGAGGGTGACAGTTGCAACGGACTGGCCCGAATTCCGCGGGCCTTCTCAAAATGGATTGTCCGACGCGAACAACCTGCCAGTCCACTGGAGTGAGACCGAAAATGTTCGATGGTTTGCAAAAACCAAAGGGCTAGGTTGGTCTTCTCCGGTAACACAGGATGGTCGCATTTATTTTACCGCATCGGTCAACGCTGAAAACACCGAAGCAGCAAGCGGTGACTTGCAGGGAAGCCAAAGCCTTCAGTTGATTTGCTTGAATGGTAACGACGGCAAAGAGCTGTTCACGGTGTCGGTGTTCGAACAGTCTAAAGATGCGGCTAAGATTCACAACAAGAACTCACATGCAAGCCCAACCCCTGTCATCGATGGCGGTTGTATTTATGTCCACTTCGGGCACCAAGGGACTGCTTGCATGGATCTAGAAGGGAAGAAGCTTTGGGAGAATCGAGAGAATGCCTATCCACCAACGCATGGAAACGGCGGTTCGCCGATTATCGCTGATGGCAAGTTGGTGCTCACTTGTGATGGAGGCGATGCTCCCTGCACCATCGCCTTGAATCTAGCAAATGGAAAAGAAGTTTGGAGAACCAAGAGGGATGTGGTTTCGGACAAGACGTTTTCGTTCTGCACCCCTCAGTGGATTACTTGCAACGGTGTTTCTCAGATCATTTCGCCCGGTTCGAATGTAGTCCAGTCCTTGTCACCCGCGGACGGCAAGGTTCTTTGGTATGTCCGATATGATGGGTTTTCTGTGGTGCCACGTCCCCTCTACTGCCAAGGAACCCTCTTTGTATGCACAGGTTTCATGACACCCAAGCTCTTAGCCATTGACCCAAGCGGAATGGGTGACACGACCGAAACGCATGTCAAATGGACCTATGGGACCAGCGTACCTTCAACGCCATCGATCCTTTGCATAAACAACCAAATCGTGATGGCGAGCGACAATGGCATCGCTACAGGACTTGATATGCAAACAGGCAAAGAAGTTTGGCGAAAACGACTCGGTGGGAATTACTCGGCATCTCCGATCGCTTCTGGTGATATCGTGTACTTTCAAAGCGAAGCGGGTGAAGCGCTGGTGTATAAGATTGGAACCACTGCTGAAGAGATATCACGCAACAAGTTGCCAGGCCGTATTTTCGCGTCCTATTCGGTGATCGACCAAGATCTGCTTGTTCGATCAGAAGAGGGGATTTATAGAATCGGCAAGCCATGAATCGTTCGAGGTCAAGCCATCCTCGTCGTTGGTTCATCTATAGCTTGTTCGGCTTGTTTATTTTTCTTTGCTTGGCAATGATCCTTGCTGCCATCCTATTGCTTCGTCGCGGGAATCTCCCACGTAATGGTTTGATCAACGGCAGTTCCATGGAACCCATTTTGAGAGGCCCTCGATTTTTTTGGAATTGCTCGAACTGTTCTGAATCGCAAGAGTTTGCTTTGGACACTTGCAAAAGCAACCAACCTTTTCGTTGCAGGTTTTGCGACAAGACTGATATGAACTCAGCGTTCGATTTCGACGATATCGAAAGCTTGAGTGATCGCTCGCGCCCCGGCGTTCAAGTCCAGTTCGCGTCGCTACGAACCGTTCGCAAGACTCGAGCTAACGAGATAGCCAACGGTCGCGCCGATACCTCAGGGCTTCATCGCGGTGACGTCGTCGTTTTCCAAGATCGTCCGGGGGCAAAAAGAGAAGTGAAAAGGATAGTTGGATTCGCCTTGGAGCGGGTTGCGATTGAAGAAGGCGATGTGTTCGTCAATGGGGAGCGTTGGTGCAAATCGCTCGAGCAATCGCTTCGGCAATCGGTCCTGTTAAACGCTTGGGAAAGGAGCAGTCCCAGCAGTCAGGCGGAGCGATCGTTTCGACCGAATGGTAGTTGGAAAATTGGACAAAAAGAGTTTGCAGGCGTACTTGGTACGAGCGACTCCAAAGATGGTGGTTTAGTTCATCCGCGATCCATTTCTTTTGGATATCCGATGCCTCGCTTGGTAGACAATTCTCTATCGGTGAATGCGCACGATTCCCATCTTAAAGTGTCCGTTCATGATTTTGGATTCGCTTTTCAATTGTCGCGACCCGAACGTGCGTGGAGAATAAAGTGCGTGATGAGTTCCCCAATCAGCCGGCCAGAAGTAACGATGGAGTTGGTTGGTAGTCAACTCACTATAGAAGCGGAACAACAAACAAGTAACATTGAGCTGTTGCATAGGGAGGACCATTCGTTGTGGATTGCGATTGTCATGGTAGACGGACACCTAGTCGTGGGAAGCCAAGACGAGGAGTGGTTAAGAACGAAGCTACTATCTCGCAACGGCTTGCTAGATCATGATCACGATCCTGTTCAAGTACCGATCTCAATTGAAATCTTCTCAGGCATACTCGAGTTGGATCAGCTTCTCGTTTTTCGCGATGTGTTTTATCGTGGACAAGGGGATTCGATGACTCAAACGTGGGAATCGGGCGAGCGCGTGGTTGTGCTGGGAGACAACGTTTCCGCGTCGAGCGACTCTCGCGACCGTTGGCCGGATGGATTGTCACCCAATTCAATCAAGGGGGTCGTACTTCCAACCGAAAGCCCCATCGAGGTGTTGCTACGGCAACGGTAAGGGAGTCTGCATACTTCCTCGACTATGCACAACAAAAAAGCATG